>NZ_JBALEQ010000141.1:0-30465 GCF_036917775.1 Nostoc sp. | reverse complement strand
GGATGCTTTCAGGCTGACAAGATAATATTTTTAACCTCTAATTCCATTTGGTCTGCTTTCTCTCATATCGCTTTTAGTCTAAACTCCAGTTTTGACGATGCTCCCGTTCATAACTAACGCGGGGTAGGTTGAGGATTTGATAGTTTGACTGACTGGGGAATTGACGCACTCCAGATTTGATTAAATTGAGCTACCGATAACGACTGTAAAATACTGAGATTAAGCGGCTCTTTGCTGATAAATGTGGCATAAGATGGCTGCAAATAGGAACGGTATTCAGGGCGGTTGAGGAGATGGGTTTCCATAAAAGCGACGCTGAGGGCGTTGAGATAGGAAAAAACAGCATCACGATCGGGGCCCAGTAAGGCAGGTGGCACAGGTAAAATATCATTTTCAGGAGTCGGTTCTGCGATCGCTGAAAAGTGGGTGGCGTTTTCAATCAAAGCCAGGTACTTATTGGGATCAGAAAGCCAGGTGAAGGGGCGAATTTGCTCAAATACAGGTGGAGCGAAAATATCTTGACTACCTGCTACCAGCATTACAGGCATTTTAATTTGACTGATTCCGCTCTCACCCAAAACTAGGCTGTCAATCGGATTAATCGCCATGATTGCCTTGATGCGATCGTCTTTGAGTTGATAATTTTTTTGGGGTAACTTAGTTGCTTCACACTGCAACAACAGCGACAAATTAAAGGATGAATAATTGGGATTACAATCTTGGCGCAGTTGCTCAAAGTTAATCGTTGCTCCTGCTAGAGTCAAAACGGTATAACCACCAAAAGACTGGCCAATCGCCCCAACTTGCTGAAAATTGAGTTTTCCGTGGAGAGTGGGATCAGATTTTTCTAAACGCTGGAGTTCATCGAGGAGATACTTGATATCCAAAGGTCGGTTGATAAATTCTTCTGGTTCTGGTGGACTTGCCAAACCCGCAAAGTATTGCTGAAAACGTTTGGCATTACTACCAGGGTGTTCTAGTACAGCAACAGCAAAACCATAAGATGCTAGATGTTCAGCCAGGTAGACAAAGGTAGAACGGTCTGAAGCAAGACCGTGAGAAATGACAATCAAAGGGAAGGGAGGAGACGGAGAATTCTGATCTGTGGGTTCTGAGTTTTGAGTTGTAGGTAAATAGATATCTACCGGTAGACGGCGTGAGCGAGAAATGTCATTTAACTCCAGGCTTTTTTTCTGCCAACGGAATTTTCCTGGCGATCGCAAATCTGCTTGTTTTGAGAAGTCAACAGTTGAATTGGCTGCTTGAGCGATCGCCTCTTTTTGAAGAGAAGCTACAACTTCATCCTTTTTCTTGAGCAACTGTGATAAGTCATCGACTATCCTTAACCCTTCTGTGAAATTTACCCGCATAGTATTGCTAGGAAATTTCCGCAGCAAATTTACCACCGTTAAACCCTCTCGATCGGCAGCAGCCAAAATCAAAGAGGCACGTATGGCATAGAAGCCGTTCTGTCGAGACTCAGTGAGGAGTAATTTTCCTAGTTGTTGCACTACCTCCTCGCCGATCGGTGAGTAAGTGACTTGAGATACTAAAGTAGGAGTGATATTGAACCTTTGCTGGAGCAGATCCCGCAGTTGAGCAAGTTGTTGAGGAGTAGCACGGCTAGCATAAAATGAAAAATCTTGATCGATTTTCCCAACTTTCGCAAAAGTTTCTAGCGAGTCCACCGATAACGAGAATTCGCCGAAGGGAGGATAAAAAAAGCTAATGCGTTCAGCCGCCAATCCGGGAGTAGAAGTCAAAAAGGTAGATAGCAAACCTAAACCCAGGTATCTCAGAAATTTTTTCATTAGAAAAACCCACTGTCTAACCCTGCCAAACAACTTTGGACAGGATATATTCCCTAGAATTATCCAATTTTAGTATAGACAGTTACATTAAGAAACTTCTTGTCTGCGTAGACGTACTCTTGGCGGCTTCTCGAAAACATGAGGCTTCACTATGTTAAATTCAAGCTACAACTCCTGTGAATGAGGAATCAGGTAATGGCGGCTTCTGTAGAACATGGCTTAAATAATAACGCTTCCATCCCTCCCTTAGAAAGTGGCGATCGCTTAACCCGCCACGAATTCGAGCGTCGCTACACAGCAATGCCTAATAAAAAAGCAGAATTAATCGAAGGAGTCGTCTACGTGGCATCACCACTGCGTTTTAGAAGTCATGGCCAACCTCATGGACAGTTGATTACCTGGTTGGGAGTTTATCAAGCTTGCACTCCTGGGCTAGCGCTAGGCGACAATGCTACCGTGCGCTTGGATTTAGACAATGAACCACAGCCTGATGTTGTGCTGTTGATAGATAAACCAGCCAGGGGACAGGCACAGATCAGTAAAGATGATTACGTAGAAGGCGCACCAGAATTAGTCGCAGAAGTGGCAGCCAGTAGTGCATCTATTGATTTGTACGATAAAAAACGCGCCTACCGTCGCAATGGAGTGCAGGAATATATCGTCTGGCAGACTTTAGAGAATAAACTCGACTGGTTCTATTTGCAAAATGGTGAATATTTGCCATTTGTAGCAGATGCAGATGGTGTGATTAAAAGTAGAGTATTTCCAGGTTTGTGGTTAGATGTCACCTCAATAATTACAGGGGATATGACAAAAGTTTTAGCAGTGCTGCAACAAGGGTTAAATTCACAAGAACACGTGGAGTTTGTTGAGTGTTTAGCTGAGAAATACTGAAAAAATGTATTAAATAATACAAATTATTTATATAGATAAAATATTAAAAAATATCTAGTGTATTTGGGTACAATTACTAAATTGTGACTCATTGATATTAGTGAATGTATTGGTATCAATAAAAATAATTATCAAAATCGTAAACAGTCAAGAAACTAACTACTGAAGCTGATCCCAAGAGTTTACATTCATGATGTTTGTACTGACTACAAATCTCAGATTTTAGTTTTCGTCTCAATTCAATATAAAATCTAAAACTTAAAATCCAAAATCAACATGGCAAACCTAACTCCTAATTCTAGTTTTAGTTTGACACTGCGCTTGCAAATTCCCAATCGTGTAGGGATGTTAGCGTCAGTAACCCAGGCGATCGCAGCCACTGGCGGTAATCTCGGTCAAATTGATTTAATCGAGCAAACCCGCAAAGAGTCCACCCGCGATATTACCGTTGATGCTGCTAGTACTGAACACGCTGAAACTATTGTGCAAGCAGTGAAAGCATTACCAGATATCAAGTTACTCAGTGTTTACGATCGCACCTTTAATTTGCATCGCGGTGGCAAAATCAGCATTACTAGCAGAATTCCCTTGAAGAGTGTATCCGATTTGGCAATGGCTTACACTCCTGGAGTTGGTCGAATTTGTACAGCGATCGCTCAAGATCCAGAGGAAGTTTACAAGTTAACCATCAAACAAAATACTGTTGCTATTGTTACCGATGGTAGTGCCGTTTTGGGATTAGGAAATCTCGGCCCAGCTGCTGCTCTGCCAGTCATGGAAGGTAAAGCAATGCTATTCAAGGAATTTGCGGGGCTAGATGCTTTTCCCATCTGTCTGGCAACCCAAGATACAGAAGAGATTATCCAGACAGTTAAGAATATCGCGCCAGTTTTTGGGGGTGTGAATTTAGAAGATATCGCTGCACCTCGCTGCTTTGAAATTGAAAAGAGATTGCGCGATGAGTTAGATATCCCCGTTTTTCATGACGATCAGCATGGTACGGCCATTGTCACCTTAGCAGCGTTGTTTAACTCTCTAAAACTGGTAAATAAGACAATGGCAGAAATCCGCATCGTAATTAACGGTGCTGGGGCGGCGGGAGTAGCGATCGCACGGTTACTTCGTAAAGCTGGGGCAGAAAAAATCTGGATGTGCGATTCTAAAGGGATTATCTCTACCAGTCGTACCGATTTGACAGAAGAAAAACTCGAATTTGCCGTGAAAGCTCAAGGTACATTAGCGGGTGCAATGCAAGGGGCAGATGTATTTATTGGAGTCAGCGCACCAGGAGTTTTAACACCAGAAATGGTGCATTCAATGGCGAAAGATCCAATTGTGTTTGCAATGGCAAATCCCATTCCAGAGATTCAGCCAGAATTAATTAGTAAAGATGTTGCTGTTATCGCCACTGGTCGCAGTGATTACCCCAATCAAATCAATAACGTCCTAGCTTTTCCTGGGGTATTCCGTGGTGCTTTAGATTGTCGGGCAAAGACAATTACCACCACAATGTATTTAGAAGCCGCAAATGCGATCGCTTCTTTAGTCAAGCCTTCAGATTTGGATCGGGAACATATTATTCCTTCAGTCTTTGATGAGCGAGTTGTCAATGCTGTTGCTGCTGCTGTACAACAAGCAGCACGTCAAGAAGGTATCGCTCAGAATTAATTAAATTCAGTTTAAAATCCCCTCCAAATCTAGGATTTGGTGGTCTTCTCTACGAGACGCAAGCGCGAACAATCAGTTGCGGATTCAGACCCGCGACTGATAGCGCAGCGTTAGCGAGTCCGTGAGCGTCTTGATTCTGACTCCTGTTAGCGGATAGCTAAGGTTTAGCCCATTCTGACTTCTGAATTCTTCTTCAAAATTTCGGTTGTACGGCTAACAATTTCTGCTCTTTGACAACTATTACAAATGTTTCGTGTGTAACAGTTAGTCAAAACCAAAGTCTACTCACTGTCGCCTCAATGTCCCAAGCTTTAACTCAAAGCCGCGTAACTTTGGTCGGCGTAGCCATCGCTCTCTCAACAATCACCCCATCCTGCATCTGAATCACCCGCTTTGTCTGAGCTGCTACCGTTGCATCATGGGTAACAATTGCGATCGTAGTTCCCTGTTGATTTAATTCCGTCAGCAAATTCATAATTTCGTGAGAAGTTTTGGAATCTAACGCCCCCGTTGGTTCATCTGCCAACACCAAAGCAGGATGATTCACCAACGCCCGCGCGATCGCTACTCGCTGTTGTTGTCCTCCCGAAAGTTGGCTAGGGCGGTTTGTTAAGCGATCGCCTAATCCGATCTTTTCTAAGGCTACAGTCGCGGATTGTATTCGTTCTGATCGGGATACATCTGCATAAATCATCGGTAGCATAACATTTTCTAGTGCCGTCAACCGAGGCAACAAATTGAATTGTTGAAACACGAAACCAATATATTGATTGCGGATATCTGCAAGTTCATCGTCATCCAGGGTTGTCAAATCTCTACCGTCTAAGATATATTTTCCACTCGTAGGACGATCCAGACAGCCGATGATGTTCATCAGTGTTGATTTCCCTGAACCCGAAGCCCCCATAATCGCCACATATTCCCCATCTTCAATCGATAAATCAATTTCCTTCAGAACGGGGACATCCAATTCTCCCAAGTGATAGGTTTTCGTGATCCCCTCCATTAAAATCATGTTTGCCATAGTGATTACTCATTGTGTAGTGCTGAAATCGGATCTAATTTGGCAGCATTACGCGCTGGGATGCCGCCAGCCAGAATGCCAACGATGAAGGAAAGGCTAAACCCTGCCCCAATCGACCATAACGGCACAATAAACGGAAATTTGAACACAGTTGCAGCCGTAAACGCGAACCCAATGCCCAATCCCACGCCAATCACACCGCCAACTGTGGAGATAACGATCGCTTCAGTCAAAAACTGCCTTAAAATATCTGTGCCGGTTGCACCTACGGCTTTGCGGATGCCAATTTCTCGCGTTCGTTCCATCACCGAAACTAGCATGATGTTGGCAATGCCAATGCCGCCGACAATCAGAGAAATACCTGCGATCGCACCTATCATCAAGGTAAATGAACCCATCACACTGCTGAAAGTGCTGATAATATCAACTAGATTGGTAATCCGAAAATCATCGACGGCTGGCGGATGAATGCCATGCCGTAAACGCAGAATATTTGTCACCTGAAATTGAGCCGAGTTCAATTGATCCCCATCGATCGCTTCTAACCAAAATCCATTAATTGCGACACCCGTTAAGGCGTTATTGCCCACAATTTGGGCAGACATATTGGTTAAGGGGATATAAATCACATCGTCAAGATCCTGTCCACCCGACGTTCCCTTCGATTCCGCCACCCCTACCACGGTGTAGCGCTTGCCCCGAATTCGTAAATCAGCCCCAATCACGGATTCATTTGTGTTAAATAATTCATCGCGCACAGTGGAACCGAGAAACGCCACAGGGCGGACAGCATCCAAATCCCCTTGACTAAAAAAGAGTCCCGTTTGAGGATGAATGTTTTTGATAGTTGGGTAGTTTAAATCCGTGCCTACAAGGGTGGTGGCAATGTTGGTATTGCCCCGGACGACCTGAATTGAATTGCGTTGTAAGAATGCCGAAACCGATTTAGCGGCTGGGACTTGTTTAGCGATCGCCTTAGCATCTTCCCAAGTTAGTGTACTGGCTGAACCCGCTCCTAAACTGATGCCGCCTGTTCTGGCTGCCCCCGCCGTGACTACCATCACGTTTGTTCCCAGTGCTTGGATTTGTAACTCCGTTGACTTCTGCACACCCTGTCCCACGGCGGTAATCGTAATCACCGAGGAGATGCCAATAATCACCCCCAACATAGTCAAACCTGTCCGCAATTTGTTGCCCAAAAGCGTTTCGACTGACATGATCAGAACTTCACCGAAAGAGATTTTGCCCTTTCGTGGACGGCGCGATCGATTTGTTGTCTGCGAATCAATACGTTTTTTCATGAAGGTCTCCCGTTAGGCGTAGAAACCTTACGGGTTCCAGGTGGAAAGCTGAGTAAGACGTGTTCGTTTCCGGTTAAGCCAGACTTTACCTCGGTTTTGTCATTCACCGTTGTCCCGACTACAATCGGCACAAAGACAGAATCGCCTTTGCCCTTGGCCACAAATACGCCCTGAGAATTATTTTGTTGAACGATCGCCCCAGTCGGTACCACCAGCACATTTTTTAACTCTCCGGCTTTAAAGTCCACAGTGACATTCATCCCCGATCGCAGCAGATGTTGGGGATCTGGCACTGATGTCTTCACCTCAAAACTAGTGACATTTTGCACAACATCAGACTGGGTGGCAATTTGCGTCACCTGTCCAGTAAAAGTTTTCCCCGGATAGGCATCTGCCTGAATTGTCGCAACTATACCCATGCGAATTTGGGCAATGTTCGCTTCTGCAACTTGGGCAACAATCTGATTCGTGGATGCGAGAGCCAAAATGGAAGACGATGAGGCAGAAGAAACCGAACTACCTGCGGTGGTAGGCGTGACAAATGAGCCAGGATCGGCAAATTTCCGGGCGACAATCCCACTAAAGGGGGCACGGATCACCATATCGTTGATATTTGTCTGGATAATTTGCACTGCTCCCTCAGCCGCCGCGACTTGGGCGCGGGCTTGCTGAATGTCCTCCGGTCGTGATCCCGCTTGAGAGAGCGATACAGCCTCCTGTTTCTGTTTGAGGAGTGCCTCGGCTTGAATAATTTCTTCTGGCCGAGTTCCCGATCGCATCAATGAAGCAGCTGCTTGTGTTTGGTTAACTTGAGTCTGGGCGCGATCGCGGCTAGTGCGGAAGGTATTCAAACTCTGGAGAGCGATCGCACCTGAGTTATAAAGTTCTTGATTTCTTTTGAGATCATCGTTAGCTTGACGCAGGGCATATTGAGCATCTCTTAACTGGGCTTGGGCTTGGGCAACTTCCTGAAGTCGATTCCCATTGAGTAATTTTTGGAGATTTGCGTCTTGTTCAGCCAATTGTGCCTTTGCTGTGGCGATATCTTGAGTTCGATTCCCATTGAGTAATTTTTGCACATTTGCCTCAGCCGCAGCGAGATTCCCCTGAGCCTGACGTAATTGCCCCTGAAGATTCGAGGCATCCATGTAAGCAAGCACCTGCCCAAGTTTTACAGAATCGCCTTCTTTAACCAGCAGTTGCTTCAAAATCCCTGACGTTTTTGGACTCACATTAACTGAACGTTCGGGTTCAACAGTTCCATTTGCAGAAACCGCGATCGTTAGATTCCCCCGCTTAACTAAAGCCGTTTGAATCTTCAGCTTTGCTTGCTGTTGAGGCACTACAACCATTTGGTAATAAGCGAGATAGCCAACGCCAATCATGGAAATCAATATCAGTAAACCAAGTAGCCATTTATTTGCTTTTAGCTTACTCAGTCCATTCGGCTTTAGTTCTTTAGGCTTTAGTTCCTTCGGTTTTAAGGCAATGGTCATAGGTGATACCTCTAATTTCAGAATGCAACAAGTGATTGGGGTGTATAAAAACTGTCTATAGGATTTGAAGATTTTAGAAAATTATCAGAAATAATTCAGTTGTCAGGAACCAGATGAGCTACCCCTCGGTGCGCTAACAGAATTGAATTATGTTTGATTGTGAATTGTGAATTCACAATTCTTCATCAATCTTCGCTCTATTTTTATTAGTAATAATAGCTTTGTGTAATGGATTACTATTTCATTATGACAAAGGTATGTTTGATTTCTAGGGTTATTTGATTGATTTAAAAAAATCTCACTTTTACTTTTGGGTATTGAGAGTAATCAAGCGATCGCTATAAAAAACTTCAAAAATTTGAAAGCAATATTTAGCGTCTAAAGTCTTGCAAAAGGGAGTAAAGGTAAAGCTTTCGTAAGATTAATTATGTTTTGAAAAGCTTTAAATAGTGTATGAATTGTATAACTTCTACTAAACCGTTCAAAAGGTAGAGGTTATATTGGAAAAAGTCTGTAAATATTAAATGTGCGGCTAAACAAACTCAAGCTTAAATTCAATTTAAACTTGACAATAATATAGCCAAATTTCATAAATTCAACATACTAAGGTAATTATCATGAGTACTGCAATTGATAACTTCACCAAAAATCTTCATGACAATTTAGAAGCGGTTGAAGATCGGGTAAAATCGCTGAGAGAAAGTATTCAATCTGCGCCGAAAAAAACTCAAACTGAGATTGAATCTCAAATTGATGAAGCGAAGACAAAGCTGGATGCTAAGAAAAAAGAATTCGATGATTATCGGGCAAAGCTCAAAACTCAATTCGAGGAAAAAGAATCTGAAGTGAAGTCCCATGTCGAGGAATGGAAAACGGGTCGCAAAGTAAAGAAACTCGAACATCGGGCAGATAAAGCTGAAAACCATGCAGCTACGGCGACCTTCCTAGCGATCGCCACCATTGAAGAGGCTGAGAAAGCAACCTTAGAAGCGATCGCTGCCAGACTAGATGCCGAAGCTGCTGCGGTAACTACGAAGAAGTAATTCGTAATTCGTAATTCGTAATTAAAGACTAAATACAAACCTTTTTTAATTATGAATTATGAATTAATAATTATTAATTTGCTTGACATATAAAAAGGAACCAAACTCATGACATATTCACATACGGTTGTTGCTCATTTCCCCTCCCATGCAGAAGCAGAAGAGGTTGTATTGGAGCTACAAAAACAAGGCTTTGATATGCAAAAGCTCTCGATTATTGGTAAAGACTATCAAACAACTGAACATGTGCGGGGATTTCTCACCTGGAAAGATACGGCCAAAGCTGGAGCCGTAGGGGGTGGTTATTGGGGTAGCTTTGTCGGAGGTTTATTTGGCATTTTAGCAGGGGCTGGAGTGCTGTTTATTCCCGGAGTTGCTCCAATCATCATTGCTGGCCCCATTGCAGGAGTATTGGCCGGTTGGTTGGAAGGAACACTTGTTGGTGCTGCTGGTGTTGCTGCTGTCGGAGGACTGGCAGGTGCTTTAGGAGGGTTAGGAATCCCCAAGCACGAGATAGTGAAGTACGAGACTCAAATTCAAGCAGGCGAGTTTATAATCCTCGTGACAGGCAGCAACGAGGATGTCAGTCAGGCGAGGCAGATGCTAGACAGAATTAGTCATGGAATGAGCATTTCGATCCCTGTTTAACGCTTTGAACTATTAACCCGGCAACATTAGATAGATATAGTAGAGACCTAGCACCGCTACGTCTCTACAAGGATTCTGGATAACGCATATTTAATTTCTGGAGATATTTAAAGGAGTCATCATGGTAAGTAAAATTGACATTAACAAATCTGTACCGCGTGAGCGATGGGGTGAATTTTTTGATCTGTTTTCAAGTGGTAATCGTGGACGACATATTTCAATCGAAATCATCGATTCAGAACTCGGTGATGCAGAACTGATTCAGAACGCACCTTTAATGGCAATGGTTTACGATCGCCCCGGCAAAGGAGATGATTTGGTAATTGAAGTGGGTAGAGAAGAAGTGACTTACGCTCACACAATCGATTCACCAACTGAAGTTTTAACGGGACAGAACTCAAACGGTGTGATGATAGCGCTTCGGATTAGTGACGCTGCGGGGACAAAAACGTTGATCCAGCTACAAGCTAATTAATGTGAATGAAATCATTATCTCTCCGACACGTCAAGAACTTTAGATTTAGGTTCACAAAAGACGTAAAACACGATTAAACCAAGCTTTGCAGGGACTTAGTTGATATGGTTAAGGAATCTAATGCCTATTTGTTAGGTGGTGGTATCGGCTCTTTGGCAGCCGCCGCCTTCATGATTCGTGATGGCGGACTCCCTGGCGGAAATATTTTTATCCTAGAAGCAAAACCCTTGCTGGGCGGAAGTATGGATGGAGCCGGGAACCCTACAGATGGCTATTCCCTGCGCGGGGGAAGGATGTTAACGACCGACAATTACGAATGCACTTGGGATCTTTTCAAGTCGATCCCCTCCCTGAGTTCGCCGGGTAAAACGGTATTTGACGAAACGATGGAGTTCAATGAGCAGCATAAGTCAAATTCTATGGCGCGTCTGGTTGACAGCCGACGGGCGAAAGTCCCTGTAAGTTCGATGGGCTTTTCCATGCAAAATCGTCAAGAGTTACTGAAACTTACCCAAGCTGGTGAAACTGAGTTAGGTGCTAGTTGTATCACAGATTGGCTTTCCCCTGAATTCTTCGAGACGGAATTTTGGTATATGTGGGTGACTACGTTCGCTTTCCAGCCGTGGCACAGTGCTGTTGAATTCAAGCGTTACTTGCATCGCTTCATGCTGGAATTCTCTCGGATTGAAACCCTGGCAGGTGTTAAACGCACCATCTACAATCAGTACGATTCATTGATTCTTCCCTTACAGAGTTGGCTTGCTGCCCAAAATGTCCATTTCCTCGTCGATTGCAAGGTGACGGATCTGGATAGCACCACCGTAGAGGGGAAGTTGGTAGTGACAGGCATTCATTATCAGCAGAGTGGTGAAAGCAAAACCATTGCGGTTAAAGATAGCGACCTAGTTTTTCTGCAAAATGGCTCGATGACCGATGCCTCAAGTTTGGGGTCGATGACAAGTGCGCCCAAGAAGCTGACTAAACAGGACTGCACCAGTTGGACTTTGTGGGAAAAGCTGGCAGCAGAAAGTCCAGATTTTGGTAATCCTGCTGCTTTTAACAGCAGCATTGCCGAGTCTCTCTGGGAGTCTTTCACGGTGACACTGAAAAACCCTGCATTCTTCGATAAAATCGCCAAATTTAGCGGCAATCAAGCGGGGACTGGTGGGCTAATCACGTTTAAAGACTCAAATTGGCTGATGTCCATTGTCCTCGCCTATCAACCCCACTTTATAAACCAGCCTGCTGATGTACAAGTCTTCTGGGGATATGCTCTTTTTGGCGATCGCATCGGTAACTTCGTTCCCAAGCCAATGAGCGACTGCAACGGTGAAGAAATTCTGCGAGAACTCTGCGGTCATTTAAGATTCGATTTGGACATAGTAGAATCGGCAAACTGCATTCCTTGCAGAATGCCGTACATCACAAGTATGTTTATGCCTCGTTTACGCAGCGATCGACCATTGCCGATCCCTCGTAGCTCAAAGAACCTTGCTTTCATCAGCCAGTTTGTGGAAATTGCTGATGATGTCGTCTTCACAGTTGAATATTCGGTGCGAGCTGCTCAGATGGCAGTCTACGAATTCCTAAGTATCGATCGCCAGATTCCACCTATCTCGCGTCATGACAAGTCACTGCAAGTCGAGTTTAAGGCTTTAGTCAAAGCGTTTAGGTAAGTTTCTCCGTCTCAGTCTTTCCCCCTTGCCCCCTGCTCCTCTGCCTCTTTTGACTAACGGGCGTTTCAACGGGACAGAACTCAGATTTTTATTGTTCGAGGAACTCTCTCATGAAACCGGATTACCTGATTGTCGGTAGTGGTTTATCAGCATTAGTCTTTGGCGCTTTGATGGCCAACTCTGGCAAGACTGTGCAAATTCTCGAAGCCCATGAGCATCCCGGAGGCTTTGGGCATACGTTTACAATGGCTAAAAAATATACGTTTAACGCTCAATTTCACTATGTCTGGGACTGCGGTGAAGGGCAAACCGTCAATCGGGTACTCAAAAAACTAGGGTTAGATCGAGAAGTAACTTTTGAACGTTATGACTCGGACGGCTTTGATCACATGAGAATGCCAGAGCATAGTTTGGATATTCCTTCCGAGCCAGAAGAACTGATCCAGCGATTGTCTAATTTGTTTCCGGCTCATGGCGATCGCATTGATAAATTCGTCAACGAAGTAGAAAAGACTGGTGCAGGCTTGAAAAAACTCTCTCCACCGATCAAGCCAATTGAACTGCTCAAACATCCAAATGAGGTATTTTCTGCCGTCCAGTATCTCAACAGCACACTTCAGGATGTCTTTGATAAGTTTCAGCTACCCCAAGATGCTCAAACCTTATTAGCCCTACAATGGCCTGATTTTTTGCTGCCTCCCAATCAACTCTCCTTCTATGCTTGGGTGATATTGTTCCGAGGTTATCAAGCGGGCGCATTTTACCCAACCCAGCATTTTGAGTATGTGATTAATTCCTTGGTTAATGTTATCGAATCACATGGGGGACAGGTGTTGCTCAACCATGAAGTTACGAATTTTAGAGTCACAGACAGAACGGTTACGGGAGTTCAGGCGATGGATCTCACCACCCATCAAACCCAGGAATTTACAAGCAACACCGTAATTTGCAATATTGACCCCAAAAAAGCCGCCAAGATGATCGGGGAATCGCAGTTTTCTAAAAGTGTGCGTCGAAAACTCAACTATGAATATTCGGCATCTAACTACATGGTTTATTGTGTCGTCAAAGATATCGACCTCCGAGAGTATGGATTTGGTAAGTGGAATCTCTTTCATACAGGGCATCACGATTTAAATGAAGCCTTCGCGCAGATGTACGATCGCAATGACTTTTCTAATCCTAGTTTTGCCATCACAACGCCCACTTTATTGACTACAGCAAGTCGGGATTGCCCAGAAGACTGCCAGATTGTGGAATTTCTCACCGTTGCTAATTACAAATACTTTCAGGAATTACGAGATAATGACCGCAAAGCTTACAACCAGAAAAAGCAAGAAATCTTAGACTCCATCCTCGATGTTGTAGAAGAACACTATGTACCGAACTTTAGAAAACATATAGTCTTCCACATCACAGGTAGCCCTACTACCAATGAGCGTTTTTGCTGGTGTCCCAATGGGAATTCCTACGGCTCCAGTATGACACCGCGCAATATGGGTATGGGACGACTGAATCACGAAACCTCACTCAATCATTTCTATTTCTGCAATGCCTCATCTGGCTATCCCGGCTTTGCTGCCACATTTTGGACAGGCGCACTGCTGTATCAACGATTATCAGGTGACGTGATTTTAGGCTAAGGCTAAACAGGCTGGGGTTGCTAGATCCCCGATTTCTTAAAGAAGTCGGGGATCTGAACACGACACTACGCACTTTATCTATATTCAATTCAGATGTAAATCATGAGAATCGCGATCGTTGGGGGGGGAGCCAGTGGAATGGTGACAGCTTACCTGCTCGATAAACAAGGGCATTACGTCACTGTGTTTGAACAGCAACCTACTTTAGGTGGACATATTCGGACACTGAACAAGAACGTTCAGCCGAATCAAGCCGATTGTAATGAAATTTTGGAAAATGGAGTACTCGAATTTCCGACTGTGTTTTACAACTTCATCGCCCTCATGGAAGAGTTAGGGGTGAAACTAGAACCTGTAAATATGGGTTCAGCGATGTTTTTCAAAAATGGCAGCCACTTTCTATCAAGAGTCAGCATCCAGAAGAACTTCACAGGTATTCGCCGCCTAATTGAATATTTACGCCTCGATACCCTCTATGCTCGTTCTGCTGGATTATGGCTAAGAATAAAATTTGCTCACCTGCAAGATTTTTATAATCAGCCTTTGTCCCAATACTTGAAACGCGCCTGTACTCGCAATACTTGGCTAAAATTGCTAGTCATGTATAGCTATTCAATGCCGTTGGAACTGATTGATGATTTTCCGGCAGAATTGGCAATGCCTGTCTTACGCAAGGATGTCGCAGTCCATTGGCTCAAGGTTAAAGGCGGTGTGTATTCTTACATTGAAAAAATTCTGGCGCGATTCCAGGGTGAGGTTTTTCTGAATGTAGAGATTGACCGGATTTTCAGAACCTCGGATACTGTGAAAATTGTGCGATCGACTGGTGAAATTCAGGAGTTTGATAAAGTCGTGTTTGCTACGCCACCCGACCAAGTGATGGCGTTGTTAGCAGATCCAACCGATGCCGAAATCAAACGGTTTTCTGCCTGGAAAGCCAATTATGCGACTACCTTACTGCATACAGATAGTTCCATATACAACCGCTATGGCATTAAACAACCCTCAGAATTTGATTTCTTTCAGGCAAAAAGCCGATGGGGTTATAACAGTTGCCTGAATCAAATTTGTAACATCTCATCACCACCAAATTATTTTCTCTCGTTCCAACTAGAGGAGTTAATTGCTAGCGATCGCATTATTCACATTCAAAAACATCACACCCCGTTATATACCACTGAATCTTTTCAATACCGAGATGAAGTAGTTGCCACTAATGGCGAGAACAACACCTACCATGCGGGAGCCTATCTTGGTGATGGGTTGCATGAAGGAGCTATAACTTCTGCTTTTCGAGTCGCTCAACTGGTTGGGTTAAGCCAAGGCTCGATTGATATCACAAATCCTAAATCAATACCACAATTTGTACAACATTGATCCATCAAATTTTTTATATAAATTAAAAAGGGGATGAACATGAGAGTTATTGAGCCGGAAATTGATGAGCAAGTTGTTAGTTCTGGGTGGATAACCGCAATCGCTATTCTGATGATCGTGTTGGGCATCATTGCAATTGCATTTCCTTTCTTTGCCAGCGTTGCTTCAACCTTAATATTTGGCTGGATATTCATCTTTGCTGGAATTACTCAAGTTGTTTATGCCTTTCAATCAAGAGATGCAGGTAAAGTTATCGGGAAGCTGATTCTAGGTCTTTTGTATCTCCTATCTGGAATTCTCGTGGTGGTAAATCCGTTTCAAGGGGTGCTTGCCCTGACGTTAGTGTTGGGTATTACTATTTTTGTGCAAGGCGTGATTCAAGTGGCGATCGCATTTCAAATGCGTCGGATTTCATCTAACTGGGGATTAATGCTGGTAAGCGGAATCATCGGCATTATTTTCGGTATTTTCATTTGGTCTAACTTTCCATTTAACGCAGTTTGGCTGATTGGCACTTTCATTGGCATCAATCTTTTATTCGATGGAGTTTGGATGCTAACTTTGCATTCAGGACAGCGCCGCGCTTTACAGTAGAAAAGCAGAGGGCTTTAGTCTTCTCTACGAGACGCTGTTCGCGTTCACTACAAACCTTAAATTATTCACGCCGCTCTACTTAGACAAAATTATTCTGTCGATAGCTGTCTAAAACTTTGAAGCAAGAAATAAGGAATTATTTTATGACAACCGACAAAAATCATAGCCACTATTTTCAATATATTAGCCATCTGCACAGCACACTTGCTCCCATTATGTTGTTGCCTTTATTGCTGACAACCATTACAGGAACGGTTTATCAGATCGTTGATTTGGCAGGTCAAAAAAAAGAGTTTCACTGGTTATTACATTGGCATAAGGGAGACTTTGGCGCAATTAATCTAGAAGTCATTTATCCCTTCCTGAATGCTCTCGGCTTGTTCATCTTACTTTTTACAGGAATTTATATGTGGTTGCATCTGCGACCTAGTTCTAAAAAACAATTGACTGATCTGTCCCATTAATTTTGCGGGGCTGCGAGATCCCCGACTTCTTCAAGAAGTCGGGGATCTGAAACACCACTAACCACTCATAACGAATGAAATGAACGATTACTTAGGCTTAAAACAATGATTATTAGTCATGAATCTCAAGGGACACAGCCCGTCGGAACCCAAAATAGCGATTCGGCAGATCGCGTGGCAGTTTTGCTCGCAGGTTATGGTGAAGTGCAATCTTACCGCGCTCTGAGTGTTTACAACCAAGCTGCAACAAAGTATATTGCATCTCAGTTTGTGCCGATTCCAAAATGGCTATACCCTCTTGCTGGTTGGTTTCTCGCACTTCAAGATTTGTACAATTTTGGAGTCAAGCACGATCATTTCATATCACCTGAAAATGAGATTTTTGAAAAACAACGTCTTGGTATCGAAGAACAGTTACAACACCAATGGGGAAATCGGGTGCAAGTGTTCAAAGGCTTTTATTTCTGTCAACCATTTGTGCAAGAAGTTGTAGCAGATATCATTGAGCAAGGTTTTCAGAATTTGCTAATTTATCCAATGCTTGTAGTCGATTCTGCATTCACGGGCAAAATAGCTGTCGAGCAAGTCAATGAAGTTATTGCTGCGACTGCATCTGTAAATGAGCCTGAACATTCGCCATTCAAAGCAATTCGATATATTCCAGCCTTTGCAACTGAACCTGCCTACATTGATTTGATGGCGTGTCGAATTAAGGAAACTCTGAATCAGCTATTTGTTGGTCGCTTCTTTGAGTCTCAGATTGGCATTGTATTAACGGTTCACGGTGGCCCAGAAAAAGCGCAAGGACTGTTAACTGGGGTGATTGATGGACAAGCCCTTTATGATGGCGTGGAAGCACAGTTACAACATCAATATCCGCTAGTCTCAATCGGTTGGGTGAATCATGACACACCTTTCATCAATTGGTCACAGCCCGATCTGAAACAAGCTGCCAAAAGCTTAATTACAGCAGGGGCACAAACCATTCTATTTAAACCCGTTGGCTGGGTGACAGATAATTATGAAACTATTCTTGATGTCGAAGATGCGATCGCATCTTTGCAGCGTCAATATCCAACGGTGACTTACACACGGCTTGATTGTGTCAATGACGATCCTGATTTTCTCAAAATTGCAGCAGAATGGGCAAATCCTCACATTGAAGCCATGCTGTCAGTGCCGCAACACCACGAGCATATTCAAACTAGAAGACTTGATTTTGACTGAACTTTGAAATAGGTTAAAAACCACAGTGCGGGATTTATCGAAACAGAATTCAGGAGTCAGGAGCCAGAATGGGCTAAACGCCCCGCTTCCGCTAACAGAATGAATTTTGTGCGACTGGCGGATCTGAATCTCCCACTGATAGCGAGTCCACGAGTGTCTTGATTCTGACTGCTGAATTCTGACTTCTGAATTCTTCTTCAATTTTTCATAATTCAAATTAGTTGCTCTTTACCCTCAATTACGAGCGTTATGAATAGGAAAAATTTTATCAGTATTGCAGGAGGGACAATAATTGCAACTGTGACAACATCTTATTTGTTGAGTGATAAAAAGAATCTTTTAAGGACGGATATAAAACCAGAAAACAATAACAAATAAACTCTTAAACCGGATGAAAAAGACATTCTGTTTCTCGCCTCACTTGCGCCGAGTGGACACAACACGCAGCCGTGGTTTGTTCAATATCTCGAACCTTATTACTGGATTATAGCCTTGCAAGCAGAAATTACCGCACTGGGAACTGAGATTCAAGCTTTAGCACTACGAGATTTAAATAATTCGTAATTAAGTTTTGTATCGTATTCAATCAATTCATTCAGGAAATAAAACAACCGTCTATCACAGTAATATCATAAGCCAAAGTTGTTAATTTGACTCTGGTAAGCAGTTCTAAAATTCAATGTGGAACTAGTGAACAAAGGAGATATCAATGAAAACAAAAGTAGGGCTGTGGATTGACCATAGGAAAGCTATTGTCGTGACTGTTACGGAGAAAGGGGAAGATATAAAAGAGATCGTATCGGAAGTAGAAAAACAGCCTCGGCGTTCTGGTGATTCACCTCTTAAGGGTGCTTACGAATCACATCAAGTACCCGCAGATGATAGCCTCCAGAGAAATTTTACAGGACAACTCAATATTTACTATGATGCGGTAATTTCATATATTCGTGATGCCGAGTCTATTCTGATATTTGGGCCGGGTGAGGCAAAAGATGAACTGAAAGAACGTCTTGAAGAAAATAACCTCGGTAGACGCGTCATAGGCATTGAAACAGTTGACAAGATGACGGATCAGCAAATCGCGGCGAAGACTCGACAGCAATTTGCCGAATTGCGTTAAGCAGCAAAAAGATTTACCGCAAATCAAACCGATGAATCCTCAACTCTCCACGTTTTGGAGCTTACCTTATGAAGACGTTAAGCCAGTCTCCCAATTCATCCAAAAAGCCTAAAACGGGATCTAGCCCATCTGGAGACGTATCCAACGCGCTCATCGATATCGCTCAACATGATGTAGATGGAGTTCTGCACTTATTTGACACTTCCCTAGAGGGATTGACTGAGACTGAAGCCAAGCAGAGATTAGGAAAATCCGGGCTGAATGAAATCGCCCGCGAAAAAGCGATCGCGTGGTATATCCAACTGCTGAAAACGGTGACTAATCCCCTCTCGCTTTTACTCATTGTTCTGGCAACGATTTCACTGTTAACTGGGAATTCGACATCCGCCTTAATCATTTTTGCGATGGTGATTTTCGGTGGGTTGCTGCGCTTTTCACAAGAATTTCAGTCGAACAAAGCCGCCGAAAAGCTGCGGGAAATGGTGAGCGCAACGGCAACGGTGAGTCGCAAAGGTGCCGCACTGAAAGAAAAGAAGGGAATAACAGCAGGAAAGGAAATTGCCGTAAAGTTGCTCGTACCTGGTGATGTCATCTTTCTTTCAGCCGGAGATATGATACCAGCCGATGTCAGGCTGATTGCTACCAAAGATTTATTCCTCAGTCAGTCAACCCTCACCGGGGAGTCTCTACCCACTGAAAAACACCCAGAACTCCCAGATCACAATGAGAAAAACCCACTAGAACTAGTCAATCTCTGTTTCATGGGCACTACCGTAGTTAGTGGTTCTGGAACAGCCGTTGTCGCCGAAACGGGTAGTCATACTTATCTAGCATCATTGGCTAAAACCGTTAGTGGACGCAAACCACGAACAAGCTTTGACAAAGGCGTGAATGGCGTGACTATGCTGCTGTTGCGCTTTATGCTGGTCATGGCTCCACTAGTCTTTTTGATCAATGGGGTGGTTAAAGGCAATTGGATTGAGGCATTCACATTCGCTTTATCTGTGGCTGTGGGGCTGGCTCCAGAAATGTTACCTGTGATTGTCACGGCCAATTTGGCCAAGGGGGCAATTACCATGTCTAACAAAAAAGTGATTGTCAAAAACATTGATGCAATTCAAGATTTTGGCTCCATGAATATTCTCTGTACTGACAAAACAGGTACACTAACTCAAGATAAAATCGTCTTACAGAGACACTTAGATCCCTATGGTCAAGAGAGTACAGATGTTCTCAAATATGCCTATCTCAATAGCTTTTACCAGACTGGCTTAAAAAATTTATTAGATGTCGCCGTTCTCGCTCACAATCAAGAACTTGAATCTTTAGACATTGAGAAAAACTACCAGAAATTTGATGAAATTCCCTTTGACTTTGTGCGTCGTCGGATGTCTGTTGTCGTCGAAGAAATGGGAAAACAGCATATCCTGATTTGCAAAGGTGCGGTTGAAGAAGTCCTAAAAGTCTGCACCCAACTCAAAGTTGATGACAAGATTTTGCCAATGGATGAGTCAGCCCGTACTAAGGTTGCTGATTTACAACAAAAGCTCAACTCTGAAGGGTTACGGGTAGTCGCGGTGGCGTACAAAGTCATGCCAACGGATCAATTGCATTATGCCATTACCGATGAGAGTGATTTGGTGCTGTTGGGTAACATTGCGTTTCTCGATCCGCCCAAAGATTCCGCAGCCCAGGCGATTAAAGCCCTCAAGGGACATGGAGTTGATATAAAAATTATCACTGGGGATAATGAAATCATTACTCGTAAAATCTGCAAAGATGTTGGCTTACCTGTCCAAAATGTTTTATTAGGTAGCGATATTGAATCTCTATCAGATGATGAATTAGCTTCATCTGCTGCAAACACAACTATTTTTGCTAAATTCTCTCCCACCCAAAAAGCCAAAGTTATACAGGTGCTGCGAAAGAACGGCAACGTTGTAGGATACATGGGAGATGGGATCAATGATGCAGCTGCTTTACGGGAGGCAGATGTGGGCATCTCGGTTGATACAGCAGTCGATATTGCTAAAGAGTCGGCAGACATCATTTTATTAGAAAAAAACTTATTAATCCTGGAATCTGGGGTAATCGAAGGTCGCAAGACTTTTGCCAACATTATCAAATATATCAGAATGGGTACTAGCTCTAACTTTGGCAATATGTTTAGCGTCTTGGGTGCGAGTGCTATTTTGCCATTTTTACCGATGCAGCCAGTGCAGATATTGATCAATAATCTTCTCTACGACTTTTCGCAAACGGGCATCCCCTTCGATGATGTGGATCAAGAAGCCCTAATCAAGCCGCCGAAATGGAAAGTTGATAATATCCGGCGCTTTATGATCTTCATTGGCCCAGTTAGCTCCATTTTTGACTATTCTACCTATGCCTTGATGTGGTTTGTATTTGGGGCGACTTCTGTAGATAATCAAGCTTTGTTCCAAACAGGTTGGTTTGTCGAAAGTCTGATGACTCAAACGCTGATTGTCCATGTGATTCGCACGCCTAAGATTCCTTTTTTCCAGAGTCGGGCTTCTTTGCCCATGCTGTTGATCACCGCCACTGTGATGGTAGTCGGAATGTATCTGCCATTTTCTCCAATTGGAGCCGAATTAGGGTTTGTTCCTTTGCCAGCCGTTTATTTTCTTTGGTTAGCTTTAATCTTAACTTGCTATTGTATATTGACTCAATTTGTGAAAACTTGGTTTATCAAGAAATATGGATATACCTAAGAGGGTGTTTGAAAAGTATTTTTGGTAACATCAAAGTCTCCCAAACCTAACAAGAACAGCCTCTTCCCTACTAGCGTTGGGGAGTAAGATTCAAACCTATTACGCCAAGGGCTTGTACAAAAAGCTATTCATCTTCGTCTCCTGATGGTCGTTCGCTCTCGCTTTGTTGGCTGTTCCACTCTAAAACAATACGCTCTAACATTTCATCCTGTGTACAGTTATTTACAACAGCGTATTGTTTAATTAACTCTCTTACTTTCAGACTAATGTAGCGTATATCTAGTGGGTTATTTCTTGCCATTTTCATGATCTTTTATAGCGTTGTTAAATAGTTGAGTCCTAACTTTGGTTCCCGTTGTGCTTTGAAAATACTAACGTATAGTTGATTTTTAGCAAGTCTAAACATTTTAGTAGTGGTAAATATGTAGTGATAATAGAGATTTAGTAACTAAAATTATTTCTTTTTATCCAAAGCTAAAAAGACTAGAAAAATAGTTTGAGTTTACATAAGTGAGCGCAGCGAAGATGGAGCTAGAGGATTATGTAGTGGGGAGAGGGGAGGAGGCTTTGGGTAAATCAATTGAGAAGATACATCCTTGATGGGGGATATCCCGAACTGAGAGTATACCTTTGTTTAACGATACGGCGCGTCGTGAGATTGTAAGCCCAATCCCCAATCCTGATCTATCTGTTCCCATCTGAGAAAAAGCCTTAAAAAGTTCTTCCACTTCACCAGGCGGGAGTCCTCCACATTGATCCTCTATTTCAAGCAAAACACGCCCACCTACAGACTTACCGCGTATCCATACAATCCCACCCTGCTTCGTGAATTTAATGGCATTTTGAACCAGATTCGATAAGGCAGATATTATTAGGTGACGATCTATTAAAACTTCCAATTCCGGCGCTACCTCAACACACACCTCAATTGATTTCGCACTTGCTTCAAACCATGCAGTAGCCTCAACTTCACTGACTAGGTGAATAACTCGACATCTCTGATATTGTCCGGTTGATTCGTTCCGCAGTCGCACCTCAACAAGTGAACGATCAATAATGTCTCTCATCCGCCTATGGGCATTTTTAAGAATACGAGATGTACTTCCATTGGTTCCGACTTTCCCTGTGATTATAAGTTGGGAAGCTAAACTAGCAGAGGTCAACGCATTTCGCAACTCATGTGCTAGAAATCCCAGACGTAGAACCTCATCCCGCTCTGCATTCTCGCGCTGACCTCGATTAAACTCTGTAACCGCTTCAGCGATAGCAATATCGAGGCAGAAATTTAATCGATTGAATTCACGAGGGGATGTTGTTTGATTAGTATTCTCCTGAATATACTCAGTGATAGCTTGACAAATAGCGCCGTAGCCATGAACAACCTGAGAAATGCTATAGCCAAGTTTTAACGACTCTTTCCCCCGGCGCTCTGCTGCGGCTCTGTGAACACTTTCTATAGAATTGTTATATGCTTCACCAGATTCATCTGTATTAGTATCAGCACGTAATACCTCAATGAGTTCATTGTAGAACATAGGTAATCCTCTTTCCATTTCGTCGCTCGAACTCATGGAATCAGCAAGACGCGCGATCTTTTTTGAACACAAGGCGAGAATTTCGTCACGTTCTGCTAAGAGAAATTCATGTAACATTATGAATGTTCTTAATTTTATACTTATTCTACCATCAGGAGATCGCTAGAACAGCGATCGCATCCACCCCAGAACAATTTCCCATACCCTCGCCGAGGCTAAGTATTTAACCCACATTCCGCACGTCATTTTGTAGTATAAAAAGCAATACAAAAATTTGGAAGTAGTTACTGAATTATCCGAATATAAATACTAAATCTGTATTATCACTATAGTCAGCCTCGATCTCAATTCAAAATGATTTTATTAGTGGTCTGTCCCTGAGCATCAATATCATAGACAATTGGAATTGCTGTTCCTAACTCAACATTGACAATCTCCCCTTCGGATAGGTTTTCCAAGTGCTTAATGATGGCACGGAGTGAGTTTCCATGCGCTGCAATCAAGACGTTATCTCCTGTGATTAACTGCGGCAAAATACGATCGCAAAAGAATGGAACAGTGCGCTTCACCGTATCTGCCAAACTTTCGCCACCCGGTGGAGGCACAGCATAGGATCGTCGCCAGAGTTGCACCTGTTCTTGGCCAAATTTTACGGCGGTTTCAGCTTTATTCAACCCTTGCAGTTCGCCATAGTACCGTTCATCTAGCATAGCTGTGGGATAAACTGGCAGTTCCCGTTCAGGATCGCCCTTATATTTATCCCAACCATGCCAGGCTTGATCATCTGTCTGATGCTTGATGATTGGAATTCTCCCGTCGCAAATATCATCTACTTCTGTCAAGATAATAATTGCAGTTTCAATAGCTCGAAACAGCATACTAGTAAAGCAAACTCTGACTCGATAATGCTTCAGTTTACAGGAGGCGATCGTTGCCTCTGCTCGCCCCTGTTCGCCTAAAGGAACATCAACCCATCCTGTAAATTTATTCTCTGCATTCCAAAGGCTCTGTCCGTGACGGATCAATATTAATTTAGCCATTATGTGTTGCTTTGGTGTGCGATGCGTGGATCTAGAGTTCCAGGGTGTCAAAAATGTCACGCAGAATCTGTGCTGAATGAATAAGCTGTTGTTGCTCCATATCGTTGAGAGTAAGGTTGACCCTCTTAATGACACCTTTTTCATTGACGACAGAGGGTAGGCTGAGACAAACATCGCTAATGCCATAGAAGTCATTCACCAGAGAGCTAATTGTAAGAATACGCTCCTGTCCACGCAGAATGGCTTGGACAATTTCAGTGGTTGCCAGTCCAATGGCGTAGGAAGTACACCCTTTGCGTTTGAGGATTTCGTAGCCAGCGTTTTTAACCCGTTCAAAAAGCTCTTTTAATGCAGCCTTATCTAGTGCTGAACTACCCTCTGGGTCATAGAGAGGCATTCCGGCAATATTCACCTTGCTCCAAACGGGCACTTCACTGTCGCCATGTTCACCAATGATGTAAGCATGAACACTGCGTGAATCAATGCCCATTTTCTGCGCCAGCAGGGTACGAAAACGGGCAGAGTCAAGCACGGTTCCAGAGCCAATTACCCTAGCAGCAGGAAAACCGGAGAGCTTTAGTGTCACATAAGTCATAATGTCTACGGGATTGCTGACAATCAGCAAGATAGCATTGGGGCAATATTTGACGACATCTGCAATCAAGCTCTTAAAGATGGCAAGGTTGCGTACAACCAAGTCGAGGCGGCTCTCTCCCGGCTTCTGACTGGCTCCAGCAGTAATAATTACCAGGTCTGCATTCTGTCCGACATCGGCAACTGTGCCAGCTTTAATCTCAACAGGCTCGACAAAAGGAATGCCATGCCTTAGATCCATGACCTCTCCCTGAAGCCGCTCTGTCTGAATATCTTGAAGAATTAACTCATCAAAACAGTTTTGGATCATCATCGAATAGGCACATGCCATCCCTACTTGTCCAGCACCAATAATGACACCTTTGCGAGGACGGATGCTGACTTTATTTTCAACACTGGGATTAGGCGTAAAGAGGGTTTCAAACATTTTTACTGCTGCAATAACTTAGTAAGCGATCGTCACTGAATTTTAGATTTTAGATTTTAGATTTCCAATCCAAAAGGAAAGTTAGGTACAATTTTTTACTCAACTCCCTACCTTCACTACGGGATGCGAGAGCGTTCAGGTATAGGATCAATCTAAAATCCAAAATTGTTTGACCTTATGCACTTAGGGACTTCCAGAGAATAAATTACCCAATTTATTGAGATGATATTTTTCTTTTCTCCCTACTCCCCTGCCTACACAGCGATTGATTATTTTTTAACTGGAAGTCCCTTACCAAGAGTGGAGCGCCCGGAGTTGAGGTGTTTTCTTCAATTGATGCCTCTGCATCCGAGTCAAGACATCATCCAGAATCGTCACGGCTTCAGCAACAAACGGGCCCTTGTTGAGCATGACGCACTCAGCCCGTTCTGCCATTGCTGCATCCGTCATTTCTGCTCGTGAGGGAATTCCTTTTTTCACCAGATTTTCTAGCACCTGAGTTGCCCAAATCACCGGGATATGAGCCGCCTCACAGAGCCAGAGAATTTCTTCTTGCATTTCAGCCAGTCGTTGATACCCAATTGCGATCGCCAAATCGCCTCTAGCAATCATCACCGCAAAGGGTTGTTGACCTGCCGCTTGCACAATCAACTCAGGTAAATTACTGACGGCTTGGGGTGTTTCAATCTTAGCAACAATGGCAATTTCGCGTTGAGGCATCCGATCTGCTAACTCTTGCTGGAGCAGTTTAATATCATTGGCAGATTGCACAAAAGAATAGCCCACAATATCGGCATGGGTGGCAACAAAATCTAAATCCTCTCGATCTTTATCAGTAAGTGGGCTAAGTTGCAAATCTGTATCGGGGAAATTAAGCCCCTTGTCTGGCAGAAGTTTACTACCCTTTAAACTCGCATGGGTGATGCGTAAGAGAACACCCTGATCCGTAAGAGATTCTACACGCGCTCCAATACGACCATCATCAATCCAGGCAGTTGCACCCACCTGCAATTGATCGAGTACTCCAGGGAGAGTACAATTTGCCTGGAAACAGGTAGCATCCGTCATACTAGGCATATCACGGGTTAAGACAAGACATTCCCCTTGAAAGATGCGATGTTTCTGATTAGGTGTCATTACTAAGCCAATTCGGGGCTTCGGCCCTGCCAGATCCATTAAGACTTTGCAAGAATTTCCGGTTTCTTTCTCTGCCTGACGGACATTGCTAATCATCGCTTCCCAAAGGTTAGCGCGATCGTGGGCACAGTTAATGCGTACACAATTAGTCCCTCGCTGAAGCAGATCCCGGACAAATTCGTAATGGCTGGCGGCTTCCATTGGCAATGTCACCATGATTCTGACCCGGCGATGAGCTAAAGTCTGACCAAACACATCTTCGGTATGTTGGTGAAGTAGGCGATCGCCCTCCAGAAACGCCCCAATAGAAGGACGAATCGGCAAATTAGCCGAACTTACGTGACAAATTGCCCCCAGAGTGGCAATCACGGCATCTAAATTCGGCATGACTCGCGCTTCCAAACGACCCAAGGAAGATAAGCCCCAGGGGATTAAGGCAGCTTGCAGAGGACGTAGGTCATGTCTTCGTAGAGCCATGTAATGGGCAAGATTGAGTCCACTGCTAAGAAACTCTTGTCGTTGAATGCGCGAACGCCACTGGTTAAAAATGTCTTGCCCTTCTTGAACAACCACCTGACGCAATTTTTGCAGCGTATTTAACAAGACACAAGGATCAGATAGGTCTAATGCAAGGTAGTCAAAAGTATCTTCTTCTTGATTATGCTCTAGAGTAGAAATTGTCATTAAATAACCCTCAAAAGACTGTATTAACAATTTAATAACGAACCACAGAGGCACAGAGAACACAGAGAGAAAGAGAGAAAGATTCTAAAACTTAGTTTACGTAAGCATTGTTGGCTTGACAGACTACTAGTAGCGTCAATTGAGTTACCCCAAAACCGGGGGTTGTGTCTTACCAAATTGCCAGCTAAGGAGCGATCCCAAGCCCAACAGACTCACAACAAACACCACAATCCCGCCCACAAATGGAATCAGCGCAAGTACTGTGACAATCAGCAACCCAATCAAGAACTGCTGCAAGCTGCTTTGCCGTTGGTGTAGCCTCTCTGTAAGAAAATCGCTTTTTACCACTTGTTGACCGATGAATAGTGAAATTCCCAATGCCCCAACCAATGATGTCAGACTCACCATCAACATCAAAAGTGGAATCAATGGAATACCAATTAGGGTGATTGCCAAAAAAATGTTAAGGGCAAATAAAGTAAATATTGCCCCAATTCCCAATAAGGCGCTTTTACCGGGATATTGACGCACGGTAGCTGCTAAATTCGGCAGAAAAGGTGGCGCGGTTTGTAATAAAATTATGCCCAGAATCGCACCGACGATCGCAGAGAAAATCCGAAAACCAGCGTGAAAGAAATACATCGGCAAAAATCGATCTTGATGACGGTACATTCCCGTCATGCCTCGTTGATTATATTGACCGTCGAATGTGCTGTTTGAGCCGCCAATTGTGGCTCCTTCTGCTAATACGACTTTGCCACCGATCGCATAGGCATCGCCATCTACCCGTGCGCCTTGCTTGAGAATGATATTTCCACCGATAGCGATCGCAGTTTGTGTCACCCGTCCATTGGGTTGGACGATCGCCGAACCACCAATGGCAATAGCATTTTCTACAACTTGTTTTTCTACAACCGTGACATTTCCGCCCAATCGAATCAGATTGGTATTATTAATATTTAGATCAGTCTGTGCGATCGCATTTCCGGCAAACAGAAATACTATCGTAGAGATAAACACGATTGTCAACTGCTTCCAGTTCATGGTTAAGACTCCTAATTTTATTTTCCAATCTCACCAGTTAGATTAGGCAATACTTGACCGAAGAGGCAGAGGGAATTATCTTCAACAGTCTTCTCTAATCTTCTTCAACTAGTTTCACCTGATTATGTGGACTGTAATCTAAACAATTAATGGCTTGATCGGTTAGCACCGTTGATGGATGGACGGTGCATTTGAGATATGAATTATGACTAAAATATCGACAGTGAGGACACTTGGCTTTGTGAGGCAATTTGAGGCTAAATAAATACTGCTGCACCCGCTTCGGAATAAAGGCATAAATTAAAGTAGCGATCGCCGAAATAATCATGGCGCTGACTACTATCAGGAAACCCATATCTAGCACAGAAAGAGTTTCAACTCCCTGATGATCTAGAGGGAGTGAATTAGCTGGCAGAGTTGTGATCGATTTTTCTTCCATGACTCCATTACGCTCCTATATTCTGTTATAAATAGGTTCAAAATGAAGATATTGAATATCACAGTCATTAAATCATCTCGTTTTTTATACTGTTCCACTACTTTGGACGAGTACCGTTTGATTTACTGTATGAATTAATTGATTACGATATAAATTGTAATCAAAAGCAATAAAAATCTTGAGGATACAATAAGGGGTAAAGGTATCTTTTATAGCTTTACCCCTATAACTCAATACAGTTCAGTATGCTTTACTAATAATCACAGCTTTTAATGCTGCTGTGCTGTATCTAAATATCTACAGGTTATACCCTGAGATATTTTTTTAATCAATTGTCAACTTTTCAAACAACCTCTAAGCAGGACTAAGAGTTTTTTGCAAGTTCTCAATTTTGTCTTGAGAAAAACTTGTTCTAATTAGCTTTCCTCCAAAACGATTAAATTCTGTAATTATTTTCTCTAGATTAGCGGAGGAAATTAGAACAAACAATGATGAAGAATTTGGTTTTAAAGATTCTTCAACTTCTGTTAAAAAACTACTATCAAATATGCCCTCTTTAATAGTAAGAGTGCGATGAAAGAAAACTGCGCTGATGATTCCACCCCAGAGTTCATTACTCAGGTCTCCAGGTTCAACCAAATCATGATATGGTTTAACCCTAATCTTACCAGCTGCATTTTTGGTAATCACAACTGCATCTTTCAAATCTGCTAAGTTTTCTCGCTCAAGTTTGAGTAGTTCTAAAAGTACTTCGTCTGCTTTATATTTGTCATCGAAATTGACTACAACTAATTCACTCATACTATTTTTGGATTGTAATTGTTTAAAGGAAAAATGACTTTCTACTCGATCTGCATTTTACCTCATAAACTGCTTATTTTTAGTTTACGATACCTGCGATCGCTGCTACTGCATTTACTGATTTGGCGAATAGACTTGGTGTAAATGGGAAAGCGATCGCAAGACAGTAGATTTTATCGCTCGGTTGTCGCGTAGAACGTCCGCGCCTGTGCCAGTAACTGGTCTTCGCTCATGTGTTGTTCATTGACAACGACTGTACCGACAACTAGCTGGGCGATATCTGGATGATGTTCTTTGAGATCCGCCAGCAGATAATCCATTGCGCTGCTCGATCCGGTTGAACTGCCAAAGATCAGAATCTTCTTTGCGCCACTTAGCGTAGGCGTAGCCCGTCGTAGACATCGCGCTATTGCCTCATAGAAGGATTTTAGTTCCGGCTGGCGCTGACCGTTGGCATCGTCATCCACATTGTGAAGATGCCGATGAGAGCCGTCCGGGTCGTAAGGAACGATCCGTTCTGGTACTGAGCCGTGCAGTTCAGTTTTATAGATACGCGCCTCACGGTGATCAATAACCACCAGCAGGTGGACACCCTTGGCGATGATTGCCTGAGCGGGGACAGCAGAACGCTCAAGGAAGTGGCGAATCTGCATTAGTTCATGAATATCAGATAAATCTTTGTGCTTCGAGGGGTGAACTGTCAGCGTCTCACCATTCCGCGTAAATCTTATATTGCCGTTATGTTCCTGAGTCTCTTCAGTCAGTGCATTTAGCATCGATCGGACATCGTGCCACTGAAGGTTACGGGCTACCGGGTGTCCAAAGATAGCGTTGTAAGTGGTTTGATGAATCCGGGACATCTGCGTTTCCATTAATTTCTCCTTGGTCTTATTAGACCAGTTATCATCGGATACACTCAATCTCTAAAATGGCTAATAGGTTTTCTAGACGCGATAAATCGCCTTCTCTACAAGTGTTTTGGGCTTATCTGAACTGTATTAACTTATAAACAACTCTGCTCATTTACTACTCTGGGCGACTACCGTTTGAGTTAATGGATGAATTGATTGATTACAATACGAGCTATGGCAACTCGTTGTTGTTGTCCTCCTGAAAGCTGCTTAGGGCAGTTTGTTAAGCGATCGCCCAATCCACCTTTCAGGCGCATGATGCTAAACGCGACGGTTTACCCAGTGTCCTGGCACCCATCGCCGAGGTTGATAATGTCCTGGCACCCATCGCCGAGGTTGGTAATGTCCTGCCACCCAGACCCGGCGATAACGAACACGGCGTGTAGTATTGCGCCGAGTTTGTTCGCGCTGGTTTTGAGCCAATCGATCTGGTGCAACCCGGCCTGCCTCGATGACACCGGAACGAGTTGAATTCTGCCTATCATTAACATTGAACTCTGCGGCTGAGGCAGATTTTGCCAAGACTCCAAGGGGAAGAGCAAGCATCAGGATAGCGATTATGCGTTTCCTCAGAGGGTGACAAGCGACCTATAAAGTTTGCTGCATAAGGGAGAGGGCAGAAAAACCACGCTGAAAATAGAGTTGTTTATGAGGTTTGAG
>NZ_JBALEQ010000140.1:0-82809 GCF_036917775.1 Nostoc sp. | reverse complement strand
GACTACTACGACTAAAAATAAAGCCTCGCTTGAATATGAGCAGAAACTATCAACAGTAGTTTCATTTTTAGAAACTGTATTTAACCCAAATGAACCAATCGCTCAAAGTCCCGGACTCTGAGTAAACCACAAATCCTGAATATTCGCTCTTGAATGGCAAAGAGTTCGTAAGGAATGGGCTAGTAGCATCGACTAAGGTAAAATTACCTGAAAATTCTTGTCTAGTTAGAATCGCTCCCTGCACGGGAGTAGCATGAAATACGCTTGCAACTACCAAACCAATCACGGCGACGCTAACTTTGGGGAGTCGAACTTGATTCATGGATTGGATATGCTATCTAAAATTGTTGAAGGTATGCTATCACATGCGTGGCAACTTAAGATACACTCAGTATACCAAAAAGTTCTGCGATGCCTGTGGTGTTCTCGAAGAATCGCTCAAGCGAAGAAATAGGCAATTCCGTATAAAGAATTACTCAATATCCTAGCGATTGATGAGCGGTTGGGTGTGATGCTGGAGTCTGAGAATCTAAATATGACACGACAAATGCTAATCACCTTTGGATGTGGTCAAAAGTAGTTGGTAGCGGGGGTAAGCGGAGTAGGAAAGAACCGTATTGCTTTTTTTCATAGGTTGCATTTTAAATAGTCATTGTTTCATCACAAGTTTGGCGATAATTTCGTAGCAATAACCACCGAGCAGTACACCTGCTGCTCCAATTAACCCCATAAGTGGAGGAACAGGTGCGGGTAGCTTTGTCGCCATAAACACCACACCGATAATCCAGCCACTTAATAGAGATAAACCCGCTTGTTTGAAATCCATTGCAATTGCCCCTTAATAACGAGTAAAAGTGCTAAGGTGATTTCCGAAAAAGAATTTACCATCTAAATTGGTTGAATCAAGATATCCGATTTGGGCAGAAGTGGATTTCGCTGCAATCTCGACTCGACTTGCTTCATGGCTTTCTTAGTCAGGTAAATCCCTTTTTGGTAAACAATGTTGCTTAAAATCAAAATTGGATGCAACCCTTTCCAAGTCATACTAGAAGCCCAGCTAATTCTGAAACTTTAGAATCTGGCGCAATTTCCGATGCTTCGTCACTATCAACCTTTAAAGAACGCAGTAATGCCCGAATTACATCGTTAATGGGTCTTCCTGTTTTTGCACAGTATTGTGACAATTTCTCTGTCTCTGTTGCCGTGAGATTTTCTGTCAATCGTTTAACTGCCCATTTTTTATTCACCATTTACTTTTTATACTGCCCTATTACTTTTGTCACAGAAAATTATACCTTTGTTTCAAAGCCTCTCTTAATCTGGCTTTTAGCCAATTTAATCCAATCAATCTCAAAACAATTGGCTTTTCTATTGGTGTTGTTGATGGGGAGATTTACTGGAACGTATAACCTGGGTCAGTGGCTCCTTTGGGTTAACAATGGATAGCGGGTATACGTCTGTGGTGTGCTTCTCTAAGGTGGGGGTGTAGGTCATTCACAAAGCTCACACCTATTAATCGTAGAGATTCTTTCGACTTTTATTTCGTCAGCGCAATCACTTCAGAAAGTGTGACAAGTATATTTACTCTTCAATTGCATCTAGCGTAGGTTTATATTTTCTAGATACTCAAGTGTGGTAAACCTCTAAGTATCAAGTTTTTTGACAATTAAGGTAAAGCTCAATGCCAGATATTATAGATACTGCAATCAATGCAAATACTTTCAACACCTTGGTAACAGCAATTACAACTGCTGGTTTGGACACCGCGCTCAAAGGTTCCGGCCCATTTACCGTGTTTGCACCAACAGATGAGGCATTTTCTAAACTGCCATCTGGTACTGTAGAAGCATTACTTGAAGATGTGCTTGAGTTAAGAAAAGTTTTAGAGTATCACGTAGTAGCCCAAAAAATTGTTGCAGTAGATTTGGCACAGTTGTCCGAGGTAACAACAACCCAAGGAACAGACCTCAAAATTGATTCTAATAATGGTATTAAGGTAAATGATGCAACAGTTGTCACACCGGATGTGTCAGCAGATAATGGTGTGATTCATGTTATTGATCAGGTATTAATCCCTCAGTAAAATGCCTCTTTTTTTGGCAAAGCTATTGTCATTTCAAGCGCTCTAGTAAACGATCGCCAACTCGCAATGAATTAGCGATAATGGTCAGCGTGGGATTGACGGCAGAACTGGATGGAAAAAAGCTGCCATCGACAACATAGAGATTATCTACGTTATGGGTACGGCAATTAAGATCCAGTACAGAGGTTTTTGGGTCTTCTCCAAAAAGACAAGTACCGCATTGATGACCAACCGATTGCAGTGGCATCATGTTGCGGGGATAGAGACTGAAAGGAATACAGTGTTCTGCCCGATCGACCTGCTTGAGAACACCTACCCAGCGTTTAGCTAGGCGATCGCTAGCTTCTAAATTGTTGGGTTTATAGTTTAAGTAAAGGCGTTCTTTTTCTACCCGCACGCGATTCTCAGGATCTGGTAAGTCTTCTGTTTGCAACCACCAGCCAACTGTATGATCGGCAACTGTTTTCAGTTCTGCCCCTGGTCGCAGCCTTAATAGTGGAGCCATCAGTGCGGGAACTTCGGCGGGTAGCATATCTGCCAAGACGTTGCCAGTATTTTGTACCAAGCCCATTGGGTAGGGAAAATCAGATTCGCCCCAATAAAAATCACTAATGGCGATCGTTTTTTGGTAAACAGAAGGATTGAGTTTTGTGTTGAGTTGCACCATTGCCATAGAAATATGCTTCATCAGGTTGCGCCCCACTTGATCGGAACTGTTTGCCAATCCGTTGGGATGTTGGTCATTGTGCGATCGCAATAACAATGCTGCTGAGTTAATCGCGCCACAAGCAACTACAACAATATCACCTGTAAAGAATTGAGTTTCGCCGTCAATCTCAGCTTCTACGCGGGTAACTTCTCGACCAGAGGGACTTGTATGTAACCGTGTGACTTTGGCTTCAGTCAGTAAAGTAATGTTTTCATTATGGCGAATGTGTTGAATACAGTTAACTTCAGCATCAGCTTTACCTTGAGTTAAACAAGGAAAGCCATCGCAGGTATCGCAACGAATACAATTCCCCAGGCTCTTATCTACTTCATTAAGTTTCAATCCCAAGGGCAGATTAAAGGGATGCAAACCAGCTTGTCTCAGACTGTTAACAAGTTCCTGCATTCGGGGTTCATGGTGTACGGGAGGATGAGGATAAGGTAAACTTCTAGCTGCCTCGGTGGGATCGATACCCCCTTGACCGTGAACATCATAAAGCTGCTCTGCTTGAGTGTAGTACGCTTCAAAGTCGCGGTATTTTAATGGCCATTCTGGTGAAATACCGTCCTTGTGTTCAACTTGCTCAAAATCGCGTTCGCGTAATCGTAACAAAGCTGCACCATAAACTTTGGTATTACCACCAACCCAGTAGTTCATTGCTGGACGGAAAGGTTTATGGTTTACGTCATACCACTGCTCTGGAGTGTGATACCTTTCTTTTTGGTAAACTTCCAGCGCACTCCAGTTTTCCTTTTCTCGCGGTAAAAATTTACCCCGTTCCAAAATTAAAATTTTCTTGCCACTGGGTGCAAGATGATAGGCTAAAGTGCCTCCACCCGCCCCAGTGCCGATGATAATTGCATCATAATGAGTGTTGGTTGTCATGATTGTTCTCCTGGAATTGGCAGAGAGTCACTCAAATCGATTTTGCCGTGACGATTGTAGTCACAGCGAAAAATACAGCGTTTGTGATTGGCGTGATGCAATTTGGCACACTTGACGGTGCGTTTGCCAAATAGGTATTGATATACTCCTGATGCCAGAAACATCCCCGCAGGTGGCACAATTACATATAGCCAAAATGCTGTCCAAATGTGAGCATGGAAAGCAGAAGCTAGACTGCGGGCAGGGTTCATGCCAAAGCCAGATAGAGGAGCTTCAAAAAAAACGTAAAGCATTACTAAAAATCCGGCAAATAGCCCTGTAAAGCGATTGAGTTTCTGGTTGTTACTACTTAATAAAACGGTCATCATCATTACGAATGCAATGACTAGTTCGCCCAATAAAGCTATAACCCAACCTGATTTTCCTGGCACGGTGACGATATAATTCACAGGAACTTTGGTGAACACCTGACCCAGCAATAATGCGACCAAATAAACCCCAAACAAACCGCCCAAACACTGAAACAGAATGTAAAAAATAGCATCCTGACGCTTGACTTTTCCCAGACGATAGAATGTGAGCGTGACAGCAGGATTCATGTGTGCGCCGGATTGCTTGCCCCAAGGCGAATAAATGAGAGTAATTGCGGTTATTCCCATGACCACACCAATTAAAAACCGACGCAAATCGCCATTGGGAATTGCTTGATGAATCGGGGAACCAGGATACTGAAATACACAGGTGAATACTCCCGCAGCAATCAGAAATAATGCTAGCTGTGCTGCTTCCATTAAGTATTCTGGTAAATGCTTTCTAAATGTTTCCATGCTGCTCTTGCGCTCGGTGTTCAGCATTTTGGAGAATTAGCGCGGCGACTAATCCTGTCCAGCCTGTTTGATGACTGGCTCCAATACCAGCCCCGTTATCTCCATGAAAGTATTCGTGAAACAAAATATAATTGCGCCAATGGGGATCGGATTGAAATATTTCCAGACCGCCATATACCGGACGACGACCGGCAAGATCTTGCTTAAAAATCGCAACTAAGCGATGAGAAAGCGCGATCGCTATTTCCTTTAATGTCATTTCTTGCCCGGAACCTGTAGGATATTCCACCTTCAAGCTATCTCCGAAGTAATCATAAAAGCTCCAGAGTGATTCAATAATTAAGTAGTTTACTGGGAACCAAATCGGGCCACGCCAGTTAGAGTTGCCACCAAACAAACCTGTGGTAGATTCGGCGGGTTCGTAACGAACGCAGTAATCATGTTCGCCTTGATGTAATATATAAGGATATTTGAGGTGATGCTTGGAGATGGCGCGAATTCCGTAATCACTCAAGAATTCATTCTCGTCGAGCATCCGTTGCAGAATACGTTGTAACTTTGTCTTGTAAGCGATCGCTAATAGCCTTCTCGCACCTACCCCCGGTGTTTCCATACAGGCGACATTATCTTTTAAATCTGGGCGATTACGTATGAACCATTCCATCCGACGCTTGAAGCCTGGAAAACGCTCTAAAGTTTCTAATTCCAGCACTGTGACAGCGTGAAGGGGAATTAACCCAACCATTGAGCGCACTTTGACGGGAAATTGCCGTCCATCAGGTAAACGCAGCGCATCGTAGTAAAAGCCGTCTTCTTCATTCCATAGCGAAATATCTGAATTCCCAATACCGTCAATGGCATCGGCAATGTAGAGAAAATGCTCGAAGAACTTGCTGGCAATGTCTTCGTAGGTAGAATCTTCTTTGGCGAGTTCCAAGGCGATCGCTAGCATATTTAAACAGTACATTCCCATCCAGCTTGTACCATCTGCTTGATTGAGATGCCCGCCTGTAGGTAGTTCATTGCTGCGGTCAAATACTCCGATGTTGTCCAGCCCCAAAAATCCACCCTGAAATACGTTCTTACCTTCTATATCTTTGCGATTTACCCACCAAGTAAAATTCAGCAACAGTTTGTGAAAGACCTTTTCCAGAAAAGCGCGATCACCTTTTTTGCAAGACTTCTGCTCGATTTGATAAACCCGCAAAGCTGCCCACGCCTGCACGGGTGGATTAACATCACCAAATGCCCATTCGTAAGCAGGTAATTGACCATTGGGCTGCATATACCATTCTCGTGTCAAGCGGTCAAGCTGCAACTTGGCAAAACTTGGATCGATGACAGCTAAGGGAATCAAGTGAAATGCTAAATCCCAAGCAGCAAACCAAGGGTATTCCCACTTGTCTGGCATTGAGAGGATATCTTCACTAAATAGAGAAATCCACTCATGGTTGCGTCCAGCCTGTCGTTCTGGTGGAGGTGGCGGTTGTTGGGGATCGCCCTTGAGCCAGTCATGGACGACATAGTTATAATACTGCTTGCTCCATAGCAAGCCGGCAAAGGCTTGACGTTGAATATTGCGCTCATCTTCTGACACGGGAAAGGGAGAAATGCCCTGATAAAATTCATCAGCTTCAGCAATGCGTGTCTGGAAAATTGTGTCAAAATCTTTGCCAAAAGAATCTGTCAGAGTTTGCACATCACTCAACCGCAAGCGTACAACTTTAGTTTCACCTGGATTGATGGTTAATTTGTAGTGAGAGGCAAACTTTGTACCTATACAGTTGGAATTGACGGCTGCTGTTTTCCCATTTACAACATACTCATTAATGCCATCTTTGACATAAGGTGAGTCATTTTTGTAACCAAATAATCGTTCGTAGTTGGTTTCGTTGTCGGTAAACAGAAGTTCTGTGTCTCCTTGGCAGTAAAGCCAACGAGTTCCCAGGTGAGAATTCTTAGCTTCAATTAAACTGAAGTTGGAATCTGAGCTAACCACTTTCATAAAAGGTTTCTCAATTTCGGGATTCCAAGCCCAGATATTCCGAAACCAGAGTGTTGGCAGTAAGTGGAGTGTGCTGACTTGGGAACTGCGATTAGTGATAGCAACTTGAATCAAAATATCTTCCGGTGTAGCTTTGGCATACTCTATAAAAACATCAAAATAACGGTTCTCAGCAAAGATGCCTGTATCAAGTAGCTCAAACTCCGGTTCAAATTTGCTTCTGCGTCGATTTTCTTCTAACAGTTGCGTGTAGGGAAATGCTTGTTGGGGATACTTGTACAAGCATTTCATGTAGGAATGGGTGGGCGTATTGTCAAGATAAAAGTAATACTCTTTAACATCCTCACCGTGATTACCTTCTGTGCCCGTTAGCCCAAACAATCGTTCTTTGAGAATGGGATCGTTGCCATTCCACAGAGCGATCGCAAAACACAAACGCTGCCGACTATCGGAAATACCAGCAATGCCATCTTCGCCCCAACGATAAACACGCGATCGGGCATGATCGTGAGGAAAATAATCCCAAGCAGAACCGTCATGGCTGTAATCTTCCCGCACCGTTCCCCATTGGCGATCGCTGAGATAAGGCCCCCAGCGTTTCCAGTAGGCAACACGTTCTTGATCCTGCTGCAATCTTACTTCTTCTGGAGTCACGTCGCTTCGCTCCGAATTCAAAATTTAAAATTCAAAATGGGCATGGGGAATTGGGCATTGGTAATTGGGATCGAAACTTGATTAATGATGCTTTGAACTTCTCTGTCCCATGCCCCATGCCCTCATTGTTCTTGATAATTCCAGAGCAATCCACCGTCAACAAAAAATGTTGTGCCAGTCACATAATCTGACTCAGAAGATGCGAGAAATGCCACCATAGATCCAACATCTCCTGGTTGTCCCAATCTTCCCAAAGGAATGTTTTTCAGGAGTGTCCCTAACTTCTGTGGATCGTTTAAAAGTTTAGTATTCATGGGAGTTTCAATTGCCCCTGGCGCAACATTATTAATATTAATGCCATGAGGAGCCAGTTCCACAGCCAAATTACGGGTGAGCATTTTCAAGCCACCTTTGCTAGCACAGTAGGCAGCAAAGTGCGGAAAGGGTAATTCTTCGTGTACGGAACTAATATTAATAATCTTGCCAGGTTGCTTTGTTTCTAGTAGGTGTTGTACAAATGCTTGTGTGGCAAAGAATATTCCTTTGAGATTCACATTCATCACAGCATCGTAATCAGCTTCAGTGACATCCCAAAAGTTGGCGTTTTTTTCTATTCCGGCATTGTTAACCAAAATATCTAGCTTACCAAAGTGGGAAATACTGTCTGTAATCATGCGCTGCACATCGGCAACCGTCCCTGTATCTCCTTGAATTGTAAACCCGTCTACGATATGGCACTGACCACCAGCCGCCTTTACCTTCGATAAGGTTTCTTCTGCCCCTTCAGGATGAGAGCGGTAGTTAATGACAATACTTGCTCCTTCATGTGCTAGACGAATTGCGATCGCCTGTCCTATCCCTTGACTACTCCCTGTAACCAGTGCAATTTTATCTTTTAGTTTCATATACCTGTTCCAATGACTTTAGTATTGAAAGCGCTCTGTTACATCAAGTCTAGTTAATTAACGATCGTTCATATCTATGCAAAAATCTAAAACTATTTTCTCACTGGCGCTCTGCCTACTGTAGTATGAATAAGTCTTTCTTTGGATATGATACAACACTATAGAATACGACCTGTCTCAGTATTCCTTACAACTTGGAAAACAATATATTTAACCCTTCGGTCATCGTGGGATGAGTCAAAACGCCATCGCGCAGAACGGTGTAAGGCATCTGAGCTTGCATCACCATCTGCACCGTCGAAATCACTTCCCCCGCTTCATGACACAACAGGGAACACCCTAAAATCCGACCTGTTTCGGTATCCACGATCGCCTTTAGCAGTCCATCGGTTTGACCGAGTGTTTTTGCTCTAGGAACGGCTGACGCATCAACCTTCGCCACACGGATAGCATATCCTTGTTGCTGTGCTTCAGTTTCAGTCAAACCCACATGAGCTAGTTCTGGATCGATGAACAAACACGATGGCACTAAGTGATCGCCTGTACTCCGGTTGCCCCCATCAATTAAATTGGCTTTGATAATGCGATAATCATCGAGCGATATATGGGTGTATTGCGGCCCGCCATTGATATCGCCTAACGCCCAAATTCCGGGTACATTTGTCTCTAAGCGATCGTTGACTTGAATAAATCCGCGTGTATCGGTTGCCACACCAGCAGCACTTAAATTTAAGCTCTCAGTATTGGGCGCACGACCAACGGCAACGAGTAAATGCGACCCTTGAAGGGTGAGGGAGCGATCACCTACTTGGATTTGCAGGATGGTTTCATTAGCAGTGCGATCAATTTTTAACACCTTCGCCTCTAATAAAAATTCAATACCATCTTGTTCTAGCAGTGTTTGAACTGCGATCGCTATATCTGGATCTTGCTGTGACAAGATTTGCTCGCTTTGCCCAATGACAGTAACGCCAGAGCCAAAGCGCCGAAACATCTGGGCAAACTCTAAACCAATATAGCCACTACCAAGAACGATCAGATGCTCAGGTAACTGCTCTAACTCCATAATCGACTCACTCGTTAAAAACTCAACTTCTGTAAGTCCGGGAATGGATGGAATTAACGGTCGTGTACCTGTATTAATAAATAAGCGTTCGGCGGTAAGTAAGCGATTGTTCCCCTCAGTGGTCGTTACTGCGATCGTTTTGGGAGCAACAAAGCGGGCTGTACCAATGATCAGTTCGTGACCCAAAGCAGTTTCTAAATTGTGCAAGTTCATTTCACGCATCCCTTGCACAACTGATCGTTTACGTCGGATCACATCTGCTAAATCAACGGTGGGTGTATTGGTTTTAACACCATAAGCGGCACTGTTTCGCACTGTGTTTGCTACATTGGCACTCGCCACCATCGTTTTAGTAGGAATGCAAGCGATATTGATACACCCGCCACCAATCATGTTTAAGCTGCGTTCAACCAAAGCGGTTTTACGTCCGTCAGCAACCAGCGCTGGTGCAAGTGTTTTACCCGCTTTGCCGCCGCCGATAATAATATCGTCATAGGATTCAGTGTTCATTTACATATCCTTTGGGTTTTTACTGATACTTGCTGTATGTTTAGCCTGAGTACTTGCGAACCGGGAGTGATATCTTGCACCAGGCGACTGGAAGTCGCGGCTACACAGACGAAACCTGCCTACGTAGGTTAATAAAAACCTTGATTTTTTATTAATCCGCGTGGTGCGGTTTGCGCGATCGCTAAAGATGTTTGCTGTGAAATACCACCTGCGGCTTTAATTAAATCGGCGGCTTTTTCGCCGATCATAATACTAGGTGCATTCGTATTTCCGGTAGTGATTGTTGGCATAATGGAGGCATCCACGACACGCAACCCTTCAACCCCATATACCCGCAGTTCAGGGTCTACAACTGCCATTGAATCGGTACCCATTTTGCAGGTGCCGACCGGATGATACACCGTATTGCAAACTTCTCGAACATAAGCAATGAGTGCTTCATCGCTCTGTTTATCTTTACCAGGGGCAACTTCCTCACCGCGAAATTCATCAAAGGCACTTGCACCGAACAAATCACGCATTAATTTAATCCCAGCAACGAGCTTCTGCACATCGGCTTCACTTTGCAGATAGTTTAGCCGAATCATCGGTACGTCTTGGGGGTCGGGTGAACGCAGACTGACACTCCCAATATTTTGGGGATGGGTCAAACAGACTAGACTTGTGAATCCTAAACCAGAGTGAGCATACCCAGGGAGTCGAAACACAAATGGGCCGAAGATAAACTGTAAATCTGGTGCAGCATCCACATCACCCTGAGTATGCAAAAACAAACTAGCTTCCGCAATACTACTGGTGCTGGCTCTCTGTAAATCCTTGGTTGCTTCGTATACCACGGGTACGAGAGGGTGATCCTGAAGATTTTGACCGACACCTGGCAACTCAACTACTACCGGAATTCCCAATGCTTGCAGGTGTTTTGCATTCCCAATACCAGAAAGCATCAACAGCTTAGGCGAATCGAACGCGCCAGCGCTTAAAATTACTTCCTGGTTAACCCTGACTTGATGCAGTGTTCCTTCGTGCAGGTATTCCACGCCAACGGTGCGGGTGTCCTCAAACAACAATCGAGTCACCAAAGCTTTTGTGATTACAGTCAAATTGGGACGCTGGAGAATGGGTAAGAGGAAAGCGGCTGCGGTGCTGTGACGCTTACCATCCTTGATTGTCAACTGATAGAGTCCTGCACCTGACTGCTGTACCCCATTGGCATCAGGATTATTAGGATATCCCATTGCCACTGCTGCATCGACAAAGCGTTGGGATACCACAGCAGGGGCAATGAGATCGGTCACGCTCAATTCCCCGTCAACCCCGTGGTATTCGGATGGGCCGCGTTGCTGATGCTCGGATTTCTTGAAATAAGGCAGTACATCCTGGTAACTCCAGCCGGGGTTCCCCAATGACTGCCAGTGGTCATAATCGTGATGATTGCCCCGCATATAAATCATGAAATTAATCGAACTGCTGCCACCCAAGACTTTGCCACGGGGACAAAAGATTTGGCGATCGTTGAGGTATGGTTCTGGCTCAGAGAAGTATGCCCAGTCAACTTCGGAGCCGAGTAAGCTGAGGCATTCTGCCGGGATTTGAATCTCCGCTTTAGTATCTGGGTTGCCAGCTTCGAGTAATAACACGGTTGTTTCACTGTTTTCTGTCAGACGGTTGGCAACTACACAACCTGCCGAACCTGCACCAATTACAATGTAGTCATATTGAGTCATAACATCCTACTTTTCGGTTGTTTGTAGTAGATAAATTCACCCGAATTTCTCACTCATAGGGTGGGAGGTGTTGCGTTGCATAAAGCGATGGCCTTTAGCACCCATTCTCAACTCCTCCTTATTCTTCCTACACTCCCTGGATTTAATGTTTTAAGACAATTCGATAACGAGCCTTTCCTGCTTCTAGATGAGCGAGTGCTTCATTCACTTGGCTAAAATCAAAAGTCTCTGTCACAGGTTCAATGCCATGACGAGCAGCAAAGTCGAGCATTTTTGCGATTGTTGTTGGGCTACCGGTAGGGCTACCCGATAGAGATTTTTGCCCAAAAATTAAGGGAAGCACACTCAGTTGAATTGGATTCGGCACGGTGCCAACAAAATGTAACCGCCCTTTGGGACGCAGCGCATTAATGTAAATTGCCCAGTCTAAATCTGCATTCACTGTTGAGATAATAAAGTCAAAGGAGTTGGTAACAGATTCAATCGCTTTAGCATCACGAGAGTTGATGAAGTGATCTGCTCCTAACTCATGAGCTTCAGACTCTTTATTCGGATTAGTGGAAAATGCCGTGACATCGCATCCCCAAGCTTTTAAAAACCGCAGTGCCAGATGTCCAAGCCCCCCGATCCCAATTACACCAACTCGATCGGTTGGTTTGACATCAAATTGAACAATGGGGTTAAACACGGTAACACCTCCACAGAACAGCGGCCCTACCTTAGCAGGATCAACTCTTGCTGGCAGAGGAGTTACCCATTCTTCATGGGCCCGTACCTTGTCAGCAAATCCGCCATATCGACCAACAATCGTTTGCTCTAGGGTTAGACACAAGTTGTGATCGCCCGACATACAATATTCGCAGTGCATACAAGAATGGGAAGACCACCCCAATCCAACGCGCTGACCGACTTTGAGAGTAGTGACGCGATCGCCAACGGCTGCAATTGTTCCGACAACTTCATGACCCGGTACAAAGGGATACTGGCTGAAACCCCATTCATTTTTGAGCATAATCAGGTCGCTATGGCAGAGTCCGCAATATTCAACATTAATTTCTACTTCTTGGTCTTTCAGCACACCTGGATCGTATTCAAATGGCTCTAGTGGGGCATCTACTGTTTTGGCTGCATACGCGTGAATCATGCTGAATTTTACTCCTATCTAATATCAATTCTTTGAAAAAGTAATCCTTGTTATTGTGCGAATGGCACTAAGATAACGCCAAACCCCTTACTTATAAGGCTTTTGGGTGTGGGATGTGGGATGTAGGGTGTAGTGAAGAAGGAAAATATTTATGTTCGTACTCGATATTTGGTTTGCTATTGTGAAATATGCTGTATGAGGTTAGGAAAACTGAATCCTAAACCTGCATTGGCGGTAGAATCCTGCCAAATGTTCTCAAAGCGTTGATATTCTTTAATATCTGAGGAAAGTTTTTCAATGATTGACGGCAATGCTCTAGGCCCAATTGCCAAATGCAGAGGCGGTTCAGGAAGTTCCACTACTTTCAACATCGCCTGAACCCCTGTCGGTACATGACCGCGAGGATGCGCTGCGGAAAAGTTGACTATGTACTCTCGCAGGGAATCGTATTCTGGCATCTGATTTGCCATATTCAAAGAGCGATTGGCAAAGTCGGTATCAAAGCCACCGGGTTCAATGATTGTCACTTTGATACCAAAGGATTCAACTTCTTGTGCCAGGCTCTCACAAAGCCCTTCAACTGCATATTTAGAGGCGTGATATAGCCCCATTGTCGGAACTGTTATTCGTCCGCCCACTGAAGAAATGTTCAAAATATGGCCAGCGTTTTGTTTCTTGAGTATGGGAATGATAGCGCGAGTCACATTCAGAAGCCCAAAGAAATTGGTTTCAAATTGGTCGCGGATTTGCTGGTCACTCACTTCTTCGATCGCGCCCATTAATCCATAACCCGCATTGTTTACCACTACATCAATTCTGCCAAATGCCTCTTTTCCGCTTTCCACAGCCGTTTGAATCATTGCTTGATCGGTGACATCTAAAGGAACTGCTTTTGCGGTTTGCGGATACTGTTGCTCTAAATCTTGAATTTTTCTGACATCACGAGCCGTTACAATGACGCGATCGCCCTGAGCTAAGGCGGCTTCAGCCAGAGCGCGTCCGAAGCCTGTTGAACTACCCGTAATCAGCCAGACGCGAGATGATTGTTGGTTTGTCATAGGAATGATGTGATGATTGCGTTAATTGTCTTCTCTGAGAAAGTCTAGTAAGAGGGGGTTAACCTGATCCGCGTGCGTCCAGTTGATTGCATGAGGGCCACCCGGTATCACTACCAATCGACTGTTTTTGATTAACTCGGGTAATCTAGTTCCAGTGGAGTTAATCGGCAAAATGCGATCGGCATCTCCTTGAATGATTAAAGTTGGCACATCAATGTGTGGTAAGTCATTGCGAAAATCAGTTAACCAGGATGGAACACAATCTAACGTTGCCTTGGCAGAAGCACCCGCAGCTACATTCCAACTTGCTTGAATTGCTTCATTGCTGATGCGTTGGCCAAGCAGCACATCCACATTGAAAAAGTCTTTGAAAAATGCCGATAGATAGGCTGGGCGATCCGCGACAATTGCGCTCATAATTCCATCAAAAACGCTTTGATCAACTCCTTCTGGGTTATCATCTGTCTTCAGTAAGAAGGGAGGTACTGGAGCCATCAGCACCGCTTTACTGACACGTTCTGAGCCATACTTGCCAAGATAGCGCGTTACTTCGCCAGTTCCCATTGAGAAGCCAACTAGCACAGCATTATGTAAATCAAGTTTGGTGATGAGTACGTTCAGATCCGCAGCAAAGGTATCGTAGTCATAACCAAATGAGGGCTGGCTGGAGTTGCCAAAGCCTCGGCGATCATAGGTAATGACTCGATAGCCCTTATCTAGCAAAATCAAGACCTGCTTTTCCCAAGAATGACCGTTCAACGGAAAACCGTGAATCAGGACAACAGGTTGCCCAGTCCCCAAATCTTCGTAGTAAATATCAATGTTTTCAGAGTTTTCTTGACCAACGGTAACGTAAGCCATAGGAGTTTCCTTTGTAAGTAGGTTGACTGTAAATGTTGTCTGCTGACACTAGGCAGCAGGTAGAGGAATAATTTCAATCCCGTATTTGGGTGCAGTGATGATAATTTTTTCTAAATCTGCGGCGCTCAATGATGGCGCAGGGGATACCTGAGTATTTGCAGCTTTACCAACTTCGGCAATAAATTTCTCAAATCCTGCTGGTGTTACCCAAACCAGGAGTTTTGCAGGAGTAGAGCCAGTGTTGGTAAATCGATGCAACTGACCTTTGGGCGAGTGAAGGAATGTTCCAGGCGTGGCAACTACAATTTGTTCATCAAGCTGGAATTCTAGCTCACCCTCTTGAATGTAGAACGATTCATTTTCCCGGCTGTGTTTATGAGGAGGTGTACCACCGCCTTGAGGTGCAACCACCACCTCGCAGAGTGCATACGCTTCTCCTGTATCTTCGCCCACCGCCTTAAAAGTGTATAGATCGCGGTCAAACCAGTAGGAATTACCTTGACCTGGTTGTTGTATCAATCCTTGAGAATCTATCGTCATGGGAATTCTCTTTCTAATTAACACATCAATTGAAAACTCAGCAGATATTCCTGATGGAATGCAGTTTTTGTTATTAACTATATTTGGGATGCTGTTTGAGTAATTATGATGAAAACGAGCTAAATGCTTTTTTACAGGTTTAATTGATGCCAATCAGAGCTGCTGTCAGTTGGGCTTTGTTGGAGCAATCGCTATAGCGAATTCCATTGATAAACAAAGCTGGGGCAGCTATTACTCCACTCTGGTTTCCACTTTCGATGTCTGCATTGATGCGATCAATATGCACTCCTCTGGATAAATCTTGCAAAAACGGAGAAATATTAAGTCCTAAATGATTGGCATACTCTATTAGATAACCGTTTCCGAGTTGTTGTTGATGGCTAAACAACATCTCGTGCATTTGCCAGAAATGACTCTGAGCCGCCGCCGCTTCTGCTGCTTCTGCTGCGTGTTGAGCTTGAGGATGAATTTTTACCTGGGGAAAATGGCGAAAGATAAAACAAAAATTCCTTTTTTCTAAAGAAGCACTAATCTGTCTCTGAATTCCTTTAATCAATCGATAAATATCTGCACTGTGAGAACATTGATAGTCTCCATACATTACTAATGCCACAGTAGCATTCAGTAAACCTTGAATATGATCTTGGGTTGAAGGTGGCACAGATAAGGAACTGCACCTATGGTCTTCACTGTCTTCGCTCATATTTTTACATTTTTATCAAGCAAACTGGAACCTTGCTAGTAAACTGCATCAGTGTTTGCATAAATTCAATATATGCAATTGGCTTTCAGTTGTCTTCTACAATGAGTTGGAATTTTTACACTATAAATTGATTGAGTAACCGTTCTATCCTGGAATAGAAGGTTGACTCTAACTAAAGTTAGAATCGAAATTCAATCGAAATTACAGCCTATAAACTGACAATTCCGCGTTTAACGGCAACAATCACAGCTTGGGTGCGATCGCTCACATCCAATTTATTCAAAATCCGATTTACATGAGATTTAACAGTACCTTCACCGATGCTCAAAGCAGCCGCAATATCGGCATTACTCATCCCCTGTGCCATTGAACGCAGTACCGCCAGTTCTCTTTCACTCAGTTCTGGATTGCTCATTCGCTGTACTAATTTTGCTCCCACATCTGGGGGAATATACTGCCGACCACTATGAACTATACGAATGGCATTCAGCAGATCATCAGGTTCAGTTTCTTTCAACAGATATCCTTTCGCACCTGCCTGCAATCCCCGGTAGATATCTTCGTCACTATCATAAGTTGTGAGTATAATAATTCGCGCAGATTTAGATGTAGCGCGAATTGCAGTAATGGCTGCAACTCCTTCAACTTGAGGCATTCGGAGATCCATCAACGTAATATCTGGTTGATGTTCCTGAAATAACGCGATCGCCTGTTGTCCATTTTCGGCTTGAGCAATCACTATCATGTCTGGGTCACGGCTAATAATCGTGGCTAATCCCTGCCTAAAAATGGAATGATCGTCCGCAATCAGAACCCGAATTGGGGTATGGGGTGTGGGGTGTGAAAAAGTCACTTGCTATCTATCCCCCCCCTTTGAGACTTTGGCGAAGCCGGTTGAGTAAGCGTCCTGCACTTTCACACATACTCATCAATTCAGCTATGTCATTAATGTAATTCAAATTATTTGCGAGGAGGAGTAAGATTTCTGATTCTTTAAGGCTTCCATCAGCAATACCAAGGAAGTGAAGGTATTCTTTGCGATGATTTCGTCCATAACCCTCAGCAATATTTGCACGTACAGAAACGCTGGCTCTGTGAATCTGAGAAGTTAATCCATAGATTTCATGTTTTGGCATTACTTCTGTGGCTTGGTAAACTCCCTGCGCTAATGGCATCGACACTTTCCAAACCTCTAAATCACGATAACTTTCTAATTTACCCATACTCTAACACCCCAAACCCCTACACCCTAACGAGGACAATAATTTCTGTTCCTTGCCCAGGTTGACTTTTAATCGTCAGTTGTGCGCCGATGCGCTCTGCCCGTTCGCTCATGCCTAATAAGCCAAAGCCATCAGAGGACGGTATACTCCCAACTCCAAAACCCCGCCCATTGTCTTTAACGCGCAAGAAAAATCGGTCATGATCGTATACTAGCTCAACGCGAATTTCCTCAGCATTGGCGTGTTTAATGGCATTGGTTAATGCTTCCTGCCCAATCCGCAATAGGTTATTCTCCACTTCAGCTGGTAAAGAATAAACTGTACCCTCGATCTCATAATACAAAGTTGTATCGTTGGCAGCAGCTCTAATTTGAGCCACGAGACGATGGAGAGCGCTCTGTAAACTACCTTCTTCCAAAAGCTGGGGACGAAGCGCAATCACCGATCGCCTTGCCTCAACCAGTCCAGTTCGTGCCAATTCTTTGATCAAGTCTAAATGTGCCTGAGTTGCTTCTAAATCATCCGTTAACACCTGGTTTGCGGCTCCTACCTGAGCCAGAATACCTGTAAATGCTTGCGCCAATGTATCATGAATTTCCCGTGCCATACGGTTGCGTTCCTCTAAAATGGAAGCTTCTTCGGCACGTTTGCTTTCACGCAGTGCAGCGTTGCGCTGTTCGCTAATATCTGTAACCAGACTATAGTATCCTTGCACTTGAGCATTGCTATTGAAATCAGGAATAAAGGTAGCAGTAATATACCTTTTGCCCGCCGGATAGGGAATTTCTGCCTCATACGTTGTCAATTGACCTGTCTGCACTCGTGCAATGTTCGGTGCAATAATCTGATAAGCCTCATCACAGATAAATTCACGGACAGTCTTACCGAGAATTTCATCTCGATTACAGCCAAACCAGACTTCATACGTCTGGTTAAGAAACTGATAGCGCTGATTTCTATCCACATAGCTAATCAACGCAGGTAGAGTATCAGTGATCAGCCGTAATTCCTGTTCGCGCTCGCGCAGTGCGGCTTCGCTTTTCTGTAAAGCTGCTGTTCGTTCTGCTACCTGTTGTTCTAGCGTGCGGTTGTAATTGGCTAAGAGATGTTCTGCCTGTTTCCGCTCTGTGATATGTTGAAAGGCTGCAATTGCATAAGCTACCTTGCCCTGTTCGTCAAAAACTGGTGTACCCCACCCCTCAACGGGAATAATTGCGTTATTTTGATGAATTTCCATGTCGTCAATTCTAGTGCGATCGCCCCGTAATGCCCGAATGATTGGCATTTTCTCTGTTGGATAGGTTTGATCTGTTCCCGCTAAATAAAGTTGATAAACCTCAGCAATTTGCCCTGGTTTTACATTAGGATCAATCCCTTTGCCCAAAAGCTGAATTCCTAGCTGATTGGCGTAATAAGGGCGGCCTGTGGCATCAATGATGCCAATACCTACCGGAATTGCTTCTAAAAATTGCGCCATCTGGCTTTCACTAGTGCGGAGTTTTGAGTAGAGTTTGGCATTTTCAATTCCGATCGCTGCTTGAGTTGATAGCAGATTGAGAATGTGCGATCGCTCAGGGGTAAACACTCCAGTTGCTAACTGGTTTTCTAGATATAATATCCCTACAAGCTGACTCTGATTTAATAATGGTAAACACAACAGCGATCGCGTTTGATGTTGTTGAATGTAGGGATCGTTGATGTAATCTCCTTCACGAGAGGCATCATTAAGAATGATTGATTGACGAGTCCGAATTACATACTGGATAATCGATTCGGGTAAGGGATTTGTCGTGAGACGAGATCGCATGACTTGTGTCTTACACACCTGTTCGCCATCCAAGACTTCACCAGCAGCTGCGATCGCCCATTCTCCTGCGTCTTCCAAAAGTAAAAATCCAGTTTGTGCGCCAGCATTTTCAATCAGGATTTGCATCAGAGAACAGAGCAACTGCTCTAGTTCAATTTCGCTTGCAATGGCTTGAGAAGCTTTCATCACTGTCGCCAAATCAAAAGCAGTATTTGGGGTAGTTGAAATCGTCCCAGCCGAAGTATGAATTGACGTAGAAGCTGCGTTAGCTGACTGAGAAAACATTTGCGGATAGCGAGTTTCTAAATCTTTGACCTTTGCTGTTGCTCCCCATCTTTCATAGCAATAACGAGCTTCCTGCATATACGTTTGGGCAAATTTTTCCCGACCACGAGCTAAATAATGTTTGGCAGCTAATTCATAAGCTAATGCTTCTTCTTGCAGGAACTCGTTATTTTTAGCACCCTGAATTGCTTGTTCATATAAATCTTCTGCTTGCAAAAATTGATTTAAAATCCTTGCTTTTTCAGCTGCAACTAAATCATATTTGTGTTGACAATTTGTTGGGGCTGATTGTGCCCATTTCCGCATCTTTTCCTGATTTTTTGTTATTTCGAGCAGGAAATATTCTTTCTGGTCAACAGCAATAGATGAGTACAATTGCAGTTGAGTTAAAGAATCGTAGAAATAAAATACAGGTCTTGAGAAAGTTCCTATCACCCCATCAATATAACTTTCAGTTTGAGCAGCATATTCTCTAGCTTGTATAATATCTTCAAATAAATAGCTGAGAATAAATTTATATAAATACAAATAATAGAGCGGGGTTCTATCATTTGCCTGAATATGAATGGGCAAAATTTGTTCTTCGTTATAGTAACTGCCAACTAAGTAATATGGACGCTCAACTGGCTCTGTTAAGTTGTAGATAAACTGCTGTAAGCAAAAAAGATAATTGAGAATATTTACTTGTTTAATTTGAGCTAAAACACTGCTATATTTTTTTATTTCTGATACTATTTTGTTTAATTCTAAATTAGTGAAATATAAATACACGCATTTGAAACCTGCACAGTAGGCACTAAATTCTAAATCCCCGGTTTCTAATCCAGCCTCGTATCCTTCTTGAAGTAAAGGTACGGTTTGTTTAATATGCTCTTTACAGTGTAAGATATGCGCCGCAACCATTTCTACAACCTTACACTTCAGTTCTTGACTATCTAATCGCGCAGTCAGGTTTAATGCTAATTTACCAAATTGATAAGCTTTTTCAAAATCTTGGATGATGCCATTCAAAATCATTCCACCGTAAGCAGCATAGGCAAAAGATGAAAAGGAAGTATTGCCATAACAAACAGATAAATTTATCTGTTCTGCTATTATCAACGGTAATAATAAAGGCGCAGCTTGAAAGGTAGCTGAAATCAAACTTGATAAGATTTGCATAGCAGCCAACTTATCTGGCTCTCTCATCAAGGGCAGTTCAAGTAAATATTCCGGGCTGATGACACTCAAGTTTTCTGCTGTTTGCTTTAATTGCTTTTGAACATCAATTTCTGTTGGTTTTTCTGGTAAATTGATGCCAAGCGATCGCAAAACTTCTAAACCAATTTTTATGCCCTCTATTTGCTGACCTTGGGCAATATAAGTCTGAATTTTAGTTTCGTAAACTTTTATCTTATCTAAAACTGTATTCGCATTTTCAAGAACAACAATTGACTGCTGTTCCATTTCCTGTAAATCGCCACTCAGGTATGCTGCTTCTGTCGCTTCCTCGCACAATGCTAAGGTGAGAGCGTACTGAGTCTGCCAACTATCGGCGGCTAGTAGTTCTATACCTGTGGTTAAATATTGCAGTGCTGCACTATGAGCCGAGGTTTTTTTAGCTTTCTGTCCTGCAAGTAGATTCAGTCTGGTTAGTCTATCTCGCTCCTGTTGATTAGTTACGAGATTACGACCGATATTTAGGTGATCGACAACCTTAAATAAGGTTTGAGATGTGGTTTCAAACTCGCTACTTTGCAGCAACAGATAACCAATTTGTAAGTGAACAATTGGTTGCTGTTCTTCTGGGATTAGTGCATAAGCCGCTTGCTGCACGCGATCGTGTGAAAACTTGTAATTTTGAATGAACAGGTTTTCATCTAACTCTGAGATAGCTATTATTAACTCTGCTTGAATCGCTCTGGTGAGTTCTGCAAAAATTTCTCCGGCTGGTTGTTCACAGATTGCTGCTAGTGTTGCTAAATCAAACTCAGCACCGACACAAGCCGCTAAACGTAAAACCCTTTGAGTTGGCTCTGGTAGTTGTTTTAACTTTTTGATTGTTAACTCTACGACATTATCAGTAATATTTTTAGCTTTAATTTGTGCGATGTCCCATTGCCAGCATCGTTGCTCTAAATTAAAGACAATGAGATTTTCGGCGTACAAAATTTTGAGAAATTCATTAGTAAAGTAGGGATTGCCATTTGTTTTACGCCATACCAATTTAGCCAATGGTGCGATCGCCTCAGTATGACTGTGCAAAGTCTCAGCAATCAGTTGAGTTACGGCTTCTGGTCCTAACGGAGTTAGCATTATCTGGCGAATCGCAATCGCTTCCTGTTTTAGCTTCTCTAAGGTTGCGATTAGCGGATGTGCCGGAGTTACTTCGTTATCTCGATAAGCTCCAATTAAAAGCAGAGATTGCGTCATGGGATCGCGTACCGTCTCCTGCCCAGAATCGGTCAAAATCAACTCAATCAGCTTCAGCGTCGCGGAGTCTATCCATTGCAAATCATCCAAAAAAATCACCAACGGATGCTCATAGGAGCAACAGGCGCGAATGAACTTTTGAAAGACAAGGTTAAACCGATTTTGGGCTTCCGTCGATCCTACGTCGGGTAGTTGTGGCTGCTTGCCAATAATTAACTCAACTTCGGGAATGACATCAACGATTAATTGTCCGTTATTGCCAACAGCATTAAGCAGGTGCGATCGCCACTGTCGAATCTTTTTATCCGGTTCACCCAACAGTTGCTGTACTAATTTTCGCAGCGCATCGACGAGCGCACTGTAGGGAATATTGTGCTGAAATTGATCAAACTTGCCCGAAATAAAATAACCACGCTTTTGGGTAATGGGCTTATAAAGTTCCTGCACTAATGCAGATTTACCAATCCCAGCATCACCAGAAACCAACATCATCATTGGCAATGAATTAGAAACGGCTACTCTGTCAAATGCTGCCAATAATGCTGCAACTTCTGTTTCTCGTCCATACAACTTCTGGGGAATTTGAAACTGATCGGAAACATCTTGCAGACCTAATTGAATAGAAGTAATCTGACTTGTTGTTGTCAATTGTTCTGCACATTGCTGTAAATCTGCTTTGATGCCCCAAGCACTTTGATATCTATCTTCGGCATTTTTCGCCATCAGTTTCAAAATGATATCGGAAACAGGTTTGGGAATCGTAGTATTCAGGTCATGGGGTGAGATAGGTTGTTTCGCAATGTGACAGTGGACAAGTTCCAAAACATCGTTAGTGGGAAATGGCAACTGTCCAGTGAGCAATTCATAGAAGGTTACACCAAGCGAGTAAAAATCAGTGCGATAATCGAGGGAACGATTCATCCGCCCTGTTTGTTCTGGAGAGAGGTAAGCAAGAGTTCCTTCTAACGCATGAGGACTTTTGAAAGCTGGATTGGTGCGATTTAGGTAGGTAGCAATGCCAAAGTCAATAATTTTGACAAGACCAGTATTAGGATTCAGGACAATGTTGCCAGGGTTAATATCTTTGTGAATCACACCAGCCCCATGAATTTTGCCCAAAATATCAGTGATATCAATGGCTAATTTTAGAAAACTAGATAAGGACATTGGGAAGAAATTAGGTTGCTGCATCCATCGAGCGATAGATTCACCACCAAAGTCTTCCAACAAAATGACGAGTGTGCGCTGATAAGCTTTCTGGCTGTATGCCTTGATTGCTCCTTCCAAGTCGAGGGAACAGGTAATTTGATATTCTTGCCTGTAACGAATTATTTCCTGGGGAGAAGGATAATCAAGCTTTAGCAGTTTGACAATGATTCTTCGGTCGTCTCGTATCCTAATACCTCGGTATACCTGCGACGTAGGACTTTCATAAATTTGGGTTTGAATAGACACCTCTGGCAGGATAATCATCAAAAGCCCTCTATTTTCTCAGGTACAGCCAGATTCCGTAATTGCTCGGCTCAAGCGCCTAGATTATTAAAAAGTTGTTTGAAATTATTTAACTTTTTAGTCTAGTCTGTGAATTACCATATTAACCTAGTTTGTCAACTTCAATTCTTCGAGTTTAATGCTTGAGCCAACCATCCTGATTGAGATAACTCCTAAAGCGGTAAAACTTGCTAGAGGTAGGTTGGAAGCATAGTATACTCGTTTGATATTTTCTAAGACGCATACGTAATTAAGCCTTTAGTCTCACCTCTCCAGTTAGTTTTGCCGTTCTAGGTTTAATCAAGCTAAAAATCCCCAATCTTAACATAAAATAATTCTGTAAGAGTTCTATTAATTGCACTGGCTGAAATCAGCTTCCAGGTTCCGAGAAATGGATTCTCTTGAGTTAATGAGACAGACATGATTAAACTCTTTTAAGCAACCGTAGTAGCATACTTAATATCGTTTATAGTTGCTCTTTCCAGTGGCTTCAGCACAAAATCAAACTCGGCAGTGTAGAATGGTTGGCTCTGTTGCCGTGCTTTCAAGGCATCCGGTAAGTCATGCTTTTGCAATTGGATAATTGCCGATCGCACCGCAAAGGTGGTGTCAGATTCGAGGTGAGGATCACCATCAATGAAAATTTGCGTTGTTAGCGGAGCATAGCCCGGTGCATTCAGTTTGAAGTGGATATGGGCTGCCCGCCAAGTGTGTCGTCCCAGGAGGTGCAATACCTGCCCACAGGGTCCACTGGCTGGCACGTTATACCCATTTGGCACAATCGTTTCAAAGTGGTAGTTGCCGTTGTTATCGGTGTGGAATTGCCCACGAAAGTTCCTGGCAGGTTGGGAGGAATCTTGAATGTCATACAGCCCTGTGGAGCTAGGTTGCCAAACATCGACCACCGCATTGGCGATCGCTTTTCCGTTCACATCCAGCACACGACCCGAGAGGAACAGGGGTTTACCCTCTAGATCAATGCCAAGGCGATCGCCCAAATTGCGTTGAGGCGGATTGGGCACGTAGGTGGGTCCTTGCAAATTTGCTTCGGTGCCACTGTTGGAGTCTTGCAGCAATTCCACTAACTCTGAAATGCCAAGCAAATCCGTCAACATGTGAATCTCCCCATCGGGAATTTCTTGCCTATGGCGGCTGGCTTGATTGAGGAAATCACGCCCTAACTGCAATTCGGGTTCGGTCAGGTTAACCTCGCGTACAAAGGCGTGAAGATGGTTTACTAAACTTGTGTAAATTTCGTACAGGCGTGGATGAGTTTTGCCACCATCACCGTGGTTAATGACAGCCTGAGTAATCGTGTCGATTGTGATTGGTTTCATGATAGTTCTTCCAAAAAGATGAATGATTGAAAGAGAGTTAATGATTGAACAATAAGAAATAAGAGTGTGGGGATTGTGATCTAAGCAACGTGTGAAAGGCCTACTCAATCAGCACCAGGAAATGTAAGCCGTAATTCAAGCAGGGACATGGATTTAACCGAAGTAAGACGAACGGGTGGAATAGAGATTGCTGTTACCAAGCAGAACAATACGGCTGAAAGGGTTTCGATCAGTGCGACATACTGGATTTGGGTTGTGTGATACCAGTGTTGTTACCAGAGAATGCCAGCAATTTTGACCAGCATGATCGCAAAAGACAAGGCGGTGAATAACGATAGGATGCCAACTGCATACAGATCGAATACCAGAGCAGCAGCACCGACATGATAGAGAACTAGCCGTTGGATTGCATGGAGTGTATATGCAGGCATATACAGAATGGCACTAAGTTAAGCTGAAGAGTATGCAGCGTAAGGATTGCAGAGGTGCAAGGGTGCAGAGGGGAATTTCTAAATATCCGAACGCAATACCTAAAACTTCTTCTTTCTCCCCTGCTCCTCTGCTCCCCTGCTGCCTCAACGATTTTCCCTTTACAAGCGTGCCATTCAGGCATATACACAAACACGCCCGGCAAACTTAGAATTCCGTCGTCATATTGTCCATATCAAAAGCTTTTGGTTTACGCTTTTTTGTGGCTTAATTTTCTTTGAGAAAATCCAGCAGCACAGGGTTGACCTGATCAGCATGAGTCCAGTTGATGGCGTGCGGTCCGCCAGGAATGACCACAAGTTGACTGTTTTTAATCAGCTTCGGGAGTCTTGCTGCGGTAGACTCAAGCGGTAATATGCGATCCGCATCTCCATGAATGATCAAGGTTGGCACGTCAATGCGCGGTAGATCGTCGCGGAAGTCAGTTAGCCAAGACGGTACACAATCCAGTGTTGCTTTAGCAGAAGCTCCTGCTGCCACATTCCAACTCATCTGAATAGCCTCATTACTGATGCGTTGGCGTAGCCTCTCGGAACGAGAATCGCCGAGAAACACATCCACGTTGAAGAAGTCTTTGAGGAATGTGGATAGATAGGCTGGACGGTCTTCAGCAATTGCTTTCATAATGCCGTCAAAAATACTCTGAGGAACTCCCTCCGGGTTATCATCGGTCTTCAGCAGAAAGGGTGGCACTGGACCCATTAGCACTGCTTTACTGACACGCTCTGAACCGTATTTACCAAGATAGCGAGTTACTTCACCTGTTCCCATTGAAAAGCCGACCAGAACAGCATTACGCAAATCAAGTTTTGTCATCAGCGTGTCTAAATCCGCCGCAAAGGTGTCGTAGTCATAGCCAAACGAAGGCTGACTGGAATCACCGAATCCTCGGCGATCGTAAGTGATGACTCGGTAGCCTTCTTTTAGCAACACTCCAACCTGTTTTTCCCAGGAACGACCACTGAGCGGAAACCCATGAATCAACACCACAGGTTGACCCACTCCAAAATCTTCGTAGTAAATATCAATGCTGGCAGAATTTTCTTGACCGACAGTAACGTAAGGCATGAGAGTCTCCTTTTTTGTGAATTGGTTTATTGTTTGATTTCGATAAGCACAAGAACAATCTCAGTCTTTATAAAAATTGGTTCCACGGCCGGTTTCGACATCCCGCAAAAAACGTTCGAGTACCGGAGTAAGTTCTTCCTGCGCTTCCCAGAAAGGGGCGTGCCCCAGCCCGCTCAGGCGATGATAGAGTCCCTGCCACAAATTGGCATACGCGACGGTATCGAAGTAATCAAGATTAACTAGGCGATCCGCGCCACCATTCACCACTGCGAGCGGGACAGGACTGCTCAAAGCCGCGGCTCTCGTTCAGTAGGACAGTCGGACTCCGGTGCCGTACTCACCTAGAGGTTCCGACATCTTGCACCCGTCACGATCGCTTTTCATCTCCGTACAGTGGGCGTTCAGCCAGCTACTTCCACCGCCTGGCAGGATGTCATCCGGTGCGCCTTCTTGAGGATGTCTGCTGCTCGTTCGCCGATGACGACGCAGGGAGCCATCGTATTTCCACTTGTGATCTCAGGCATGATGGAAGCATCCGCCACGCGCAGCTTATTGATGCCATAGACCTTAAGATTACCATCGACTACGGACATAGAATCTTGCCCCATTTTGGCAGTACACGACTGATGCCAGTATGTAACCGCTGCGTTGCGGGTGAAGTTCTCCATTTCGCTTCGACCTAGTTTGCCTGGCAGCGCTTCACGTTTCACAAGCTTCTCGAAGACGGTACTATTGCCGAGGTCACGGCAAAGTTCGATGTTTGTGAATGCGGCTTTCAGGTCATCGGGGTGCGACAGAGTGTTTGCATCGATTAGCACCGGATCGTTTACGTCAGGGCCGGAAAGCCTTACCTTGCCCCGGCTTTTAGGGTGCGCCAGCCCCGCAAACATCGTCCAACCGTGCGCTGGAACCCCAAGGTGAGCCGTATCTGCGCTGGGCACCGGAAACTCAACCTGGCAGTGAAACATGTCGGGCTGCTTGAGGTTGGGATCACTCGTCCAGTAAAGAGTAGCTTCCGAGCCGCCATTGCCAATCTTCTGAGGCTCACGGTATTCAAAGATGCAGCCAAACGAAACGTGATCCTGATGATTCTGTCCAACACCAGGAAGGTGCTGAACAACTGGTATTCCGTGCCTGCGAAGTTCCTCTTCTGGTCCGATTCCGGATTGAAGGAGAACCTTCGGCGTATTGATTGCGCCGAGAGAGAGAATGACTTCCTCCGAAGCGTAGTACTGATTGCGCCTGCCATCCTGGATCACCTCAACTCCGATGACAGACCTGCCATCAAAGATAAGCTTGCTGACAATAGTGTGAGTTAAGACCGATAAGTTCGGCTGATTCAGGAGAGGATAGACATACGATCGAAAGATGGAAGAACGACATCCGTTTTGGATAATTAGATCGTTTATAGCAGCGCCTCCACGCCCTTCCATCATTTCGCCGTTAGGACTATCGAAACGCGGAATACCCATGCTGTTTGCAGCTTCAACCATAGCCTGTGCAATGGGCTGGGGATTGGCGGCGGATTCCACATAAACAGGGCCGCCTGTTCCCCGACGCACATGGTCACTCGCTCCCTGCCAGTTTTCGATACGGCGATAGATATCCAGGATGGATTCATACCCCCACGCTGGATCGCCGGAAGCCTCAGCGAAGTAGTTCCAATCATTCTTGTGACCTCTTGCCCACACCATGACGTTGATACTTGAGCCGCCCCCAAGTACCTTGCCCATATTCAGTGGAATTGAGCGTCCGTTCAGATGCACGTTGGGCTGTGCAACGAAGGCCCAGTCACGTTCTGATCCAAGATTCAGCGGCCATTGTGCCGGAGTCATCACCTCTGGCACTTCATCCGTTCCACCTGCTTCGATTAGCAGCACATTAACTTGTTTGTCTTCGGCAAGCCTTGCCGCTATTACTGAACCCGCAGGGCCTGCGCCGCAGACGATGAAATCGTAGTGTTCGTTCACCATGAGAGAAGTACCTCCAAATTTCGTAATGTTGATTTGTTCTCGTTTGGGCATCAGACGGTCGGGATGGTTCCTCCGTCAATGACATATTCAGCGCCTGTGATGTAAGAGGCGCGGTCGGACACCAGAAAAGCGACAAGCTCCGCGACCTCTTCGGGGCGACCCGGTCGTCCCATCGGGATTCCTCCGAGTGAGTCCATCAGCCCTTGGCGTTGAGCATCAAGGTCTGTGCCGGACTGTTGAGCTAATCTCTCGATGAGTCTCTCAGCCGCCTTCGTTTCGATGAAGCCGGGCGCGACGGTGTTGACACGCACTCCCTGGGGCGCAACTTCGTTTGACAGCCCTTTACTGTAGCTTGTCAGCGCCGCTTTTGCCGCCGCATACGCTAATGTCGCGTCGTAAAGCGGGAGCCGACTCTGGATCGACGAGATATGGATGATGACACCTGACTTCTGTTCAAGCATCCGGGGCAGAAACGCCCGATCCAAACGGACGGCAGCGAATAAATTGTCATTGACTGCTTGCTGCCAATCCCCATCTGTCAGGGCAAGCGCACCGCCGCTTGGTGCAGAGGAACCGCCGACATTGTTGATTAGGATGTCCACACTGCCGAAACGAGCGAATACTTCCTGCACAAGTTTGTTTACCCCATCGGGCGTGCTGAGGTCAGTCCCTATGAACAGGTCAGGCGATTGAAGGTTTTCGGGCATTGAACGAGCGGTAGTTATGACCGTTGCACCGGCTTGCCTCAGTCGTGTAGCGATCGCTTCGCCTATGCCTTTTGTCCCGCCTGTTACCAAAACTTTTTTGCCAAGTAGTTCGGTGGAATCAATTCGGATGTTTGTAGTTGTATTTGTGTTCATGTTGAATGTGTTTGTATTTGTGTTCATGTTGAAATCATCGAGCAGTAGTAACAGGCTGAAAATAATTAGGAGTTAATTTGCCGAGTCGCTAACAATTTAATGAATGGCAGCAACAATAGCTGCCATTATTTGTTCCACAGTCCAGCGATGCCTGCGGCGGGCTACGCCTACGCCATAGCGAATCCCATTAATAAACAGTGCTGGGGCAGCTGTTACTCCACTTTGATATCCACTCTCGATATCTTGATTGATGCGATCAATGTGAGCTTGTGTCGATATATCTTGCAGGAACTTAGAAATATCAAGTCCTAAACTATCGGCATACTCCACAAGAAAGCCATTATCCAGGGATTGTTGATGCGTAAACAGTAGGTCATGCATTGGCCAAAACTGACCCTGTGCGGCGGCGGCCTCTACAGCTTCCGCTACCTTTTGCGCGCGGGGATGGAGTGTATTCTCAATGAAATGACGAAATACTACGCAAATCCGATTCTCCTCAAGAAAAACAGAAGTGAAATGCTGTTGAATGACCTGAATTAATTGATGCAGTTCTCCGCATTGAGAACATTCGTAGTTTCCATATTCCACAAGTACAACTGGGGCATTGAGCGTTCCCTGGTAGTGGTCACGCTGGGAAGGTAGAACAAGGAGTTGGTTAGAATAGCTATCTTGGTTCATCGGACATTTTGACAAAAGAGTTTCTCATGACATGAGTGACCTTTTTTGAATTAAAAATTAAAAGTTAAAAATTAAAAATGTAAAAAGAATAATAATTTTTAATTAATTTGGGGTACAAGCCCCCACCCTTCGGGAATTAAAAATTAATAATTAATAATTAAAGAATTATTTTTAATTTTTAATTATCAATTTTTAATTGGCTTGCCCCCACTTATTGCAATTTTTAATTAATAATTTTTAATTTTTAATTGGAGCAAAGCGACTTGACCCTTTGCTCTTCCCAAAATATTGGAATTTCGCTCCTTCATTTCGATAGCTCTAGCTTACAAAGTTGATACTACTTTGTCGCCAACCCAGCGTTGAGTCTTGGAAGAAACGAAAGGATGGGCATTATCTATCTCTGCGGCTAATCAGCAACCGAACTTAAGTTCAGTCACAACTTAGCAAGCCCTCGTTTCAATGCTGTAACCACCGCCTGAGTGCGATCGCTCACGCCTAATTTGCTCAAAATGCGATTGACGTGAAATTTGACCGTACTTTCAGTAATATTCAAAGCCACACCAATGTCATGATTGCTTAAACCATCGACCATGAGGTGAATGACTTCTCGTTCGCGATCGCTCAACTCTGGGTTGTTCATGCGTTGCACCAGCTTGGCAGCAACTTCGGAGGGGATATATTGTTGCCCACTATGAACGATATGGATGGCATTGAGGAGCGCTTCGGGTTCAGCATCCTTAAGTAAATAGCCTTTAGCGCCAGCGCGTAATGCACGATAAATATCTTCATCACCATCGTAAGTGGTTAGCACAATGATCCGGGCATGGGTAAATTCAGCGCAGATGGCGATGGTTGCATCTACACCGCTCATGTGGGGCATACGTAAGTCCATTAAGGTGATATCGGGCTGTAGCTGTCGATAAAAGGCGATCGCCTCCTGCCCATCGCCTGCTTGTCCCACAACGGTCATATCTGGCTCATTCTCAATCATGGCGGCGAGTCCCTGGCGGACGATCGCGTGATCATCAACAAGTAAAACGCGAATGGTTGCGGACTGGCTCATACTGCTGTCTCCCGGTTCACCGTGACCAGCACTTCTGTTCCCTGCCCCAGTTGGCTTTCAATTGAGAGCTGTGCCCCAATATGTTCCGCTCGTTCAGTCATCCCCAGTAAGCCAAATCCCTGGCTGAGTGTGGTAGTGGTGACTTCAAACCCCTGTCCATTGTCTTTAATTCGTAAAAAGCATAAGGTTGGCTCATAAACCAACTCAACTCGAATTTCGCTTGCATAAGCGTACTTGATTGCGTTTGTAAAGGCTTCCTGCCCAATTCTCAGGAGATGATTCTCAGTTTCAGGCGGTAGCCCATAGGGCGTGCCAATAATGTCGTAAATCAAGCGAGTTTCGTTTGAGGATGACATGGTGGCTATAAATCGCTCCAATGCCGTCCACAGGTTGCCATCTTCTAGTAATTGGGGACGCAGTGCCGCAACTGATCGCCGAGCCTCTGTTAGCCCACTGCGAGCCAAATCTCGAACCGTATCAATATGGGTCTGCACGGCATCTGGGTTGGTTGCGACTAATCGAGAGACGGCTCCCATGTGAACTAGAATCCCTGTGAATGCTTGCGCCAGTGTATCATGAATTTCTCGTGCCATACGGTTGCGTTCCTCCAGAATGGAGGCTGCTTCGGCACGTTTGCGTTCTCGCAGTGCAGCGTTTCGCTGTTCGCTAATGTCGAAAGATACACCTAACATTCGCATAGGCTGTCCGGCTTCGTTATAGATCCCTCGACCTCGACTAACGAGCCAGTGAATACTACCATCTGGGTAAATTATTCGATATTCCCCTTCATAATCAGTATGAGTTGCCAGAGCGGTTGTAAGAGCTTGCTCAACCCGATCGACATCTTCTGGATGAACCCGATCCCACCACGCCCGATAGCTAACCTCAACTTCACCAGGCGCTACCCCCAGCAATCGAGTGTTGTTATCATCCCAATGCACGGTATTGTCTAAGATGTTCCAATTCCAACTGCCGATGTAGGCGAAATTCATTGTTAGCCTACGTTGCTCTTCACTTTGGCGCAGGGCGTTTTCAACTTGCTGACGCTGTTCAATCTCTTGTGAAAGCAGCAACGTTCGCTCGGTGACTTGTTGTTCTAACGCTTGGTTGTATTCGGCTAGCAGTTTCTCTGATTGCTTACGCTCGGTAATGTCTTGAAAGGCTATAATCGCATAAGCAACATTGCCTTGTTCATCAAAGATAGGAGTTCCCCACCCTTCAACGGGAATAATTGCGTTGTTTTGGTGAATATCTACATCGTCAATCCTGGTGCGTTCACCGCTCAACGCTCGGATGATTGGCAGTCTCTCAAATGGATAGATTTGATCCGTCCCCGTTACATAAAATTGATAAACCTCTGAAAGTTGCTCCGGGGTGGCGGCAGGATCAACGCCTTTACCCATCAGCTCAATGCCCCTCTGATTGACATAGTAAGGGCGACCCATCGCGTCAATAATGCCAATGCCTACGGGAATCGCTTCGAGAAATTGAGCCATCTGATTTTCGCTGGCGCGGAGCTTTGAGTAGAGTTTAGCATTTTCGATCGCGATCGCTGCCTGCGTAGAGAGTAGATTCAGAACTTGGGTTCGATCGGGTGTAAAGGCTCCAGCCGCTAATTGATTTTCTAGATACAATACGCCAACAAGCTTGCTCTGATTCACCAGTGGCAAGCAGAGAAGCGATTGAGTTTGATTATTCTGAATATAGGGATCATGGATGAAATGACCTTCACGCTTTGCGTCATTTAAGAGGACAGTTTCATGGGTTCGGATCACATATTGAATGATTGATTCAGGTAAGCGATTCGTGATTGGAGTCGATTGCAGTACTTGGGTTGTGCGGCCACTTTCACCTTCAACCAGCTCACAAGCAGCGTCGATTCTCCATTCGCCTGCGTTCTCTAAAAGCAAACATCCAGTTTGGGCCCCAGCATTCTCGATCAGGATCTGCATTAACGAACTAAGCAACTGCTCCAGTTCAATCTCGCTTGAAATTGCCTGAGCTGCTTTCATCACTGTTGCTAAATCGAAAGCAACCTGCGAGGTATTAGAGGTGGTTCCAGTTGTGGTGAGGATTAAAGGAGCATTTACACGCGACGACTGGGCAAAGAACTGGGGATAGCGCGTTTCCAAATCCTTGACTTTTGCGGTTGCCCCCCAGCGTTCGTAACAATAATGAGCTTCTTTCATGTAGAGTTGAGCAATCTTTTCTCGACCTCGCCCTAGATAGAACTTGGCAGCCAATTCATAGGCTAACGCTTCTTCTTGAATATATGCGTTTTCTCTAGCCCCTTGAATCGCTTGCTCGTAGAACTCCTCCGCCTCAAGCAACTGACCTAAGACTCGTGCTTTTTCTGCTTCAACTAAATGATATTTGTGCAAATAATTCATGGGTGCATAATGTGCCCATTGCTTCATGTTGTCCTGACTAACTGCAACTTTTTTGAGAATTTCTTCCTGCACTTGAGTACTGCTATCAAGATAGGTTGCGAGTCTTGCCAGAGAATCATAGAAATAGTACAAAGGCTGAAGGAAGGCACCTGTTAGTCGGATCAAATGAGTTTCTGCTAGGGCTGCATTTTTAACGGCTTGAGCATATTGAGAAAAGAGGTAGCATAGGCAAAGTTTGTTGAAATGTACAGTAAAGATAGTACTTCCATCATTTGCTGCTTCATATTTTGGCAGTTCATTTTCCTCGTTGTAGAATTCGCCGATAAGTTGAGTTGGGCTAGTCGAGCGTCCCATTAAGTTTATGACGACCTGCCGAAAGATTTGATTCCAAGTTAGTGCCGTTTCCTGTTTGATTTGATAGATTGCTTCGCCATAGATCGCCATATCGCGTTCAACTTCTGCGAGTTCTTTTCCATTGGCGTAGGATTGAAAACAGTGGGTATAAGCGCAGTAGGCGGCAGATTCTAAATCTCCAGTTTCTAGCCCAATTTGGTAGCCTTCCAGTAATGGCTTCAATAATTCTCTAGCATGTTCTTTCCGATGGATGATGAAGTTATTGACGGACAGCAATGTTCTAGCTCTGAGTGTGTGGGTACGAGGCTGTGACAACAGCCGTAGAGCAAGCTGTCCAAATTGGTAGCCAGCCTCGATGTTTCCGATCATTCCACAAAGAACTAACCCAAAGGTGGCATAGGCAAAGGGAGATACAACAGCATTACCGTACTGAATTGATAAGCTTACTTGTTTAGTCACAAGCAGAGGCATTAAATTAGGAACCGCAACATAGGCAGCAATCGTAATGCTTGATAGGATTTTCATCGCCGCTAGCTTGTCCGGTTCAGTCATCTCTGGTAAATGGATCAAGCTCTCAACCTCTTTCTCATGGAAGAGAGCGATGATTGTATCTAGTTCAAGATGAATATCTGATTGACTAAGCGTTTTGGGAAAATTGATTTCCAATTGTTGCAAAACTTGAAATGCCGTATTAATTGCTTTTAGGGGTTGGTTTTGTGCAGTATCGGTTTGAATTTTGACTTCGTAGGTTTTCACGCTATCAAGAATCGTTTTAGCTTCTTGTAAAACGATCGCACCCCAGTATTCCACCTTTTCAAAATCACCACACAGGTACGCGACTTCTGTTGTTTCTTGATATAATTCTAAGGTCAGGTCATAGTTTGTTTGCCAGCTAGAAGCGGTTAGCCATGCTCTTCCTGTAGCTAGATAGTTTTGAGCCGTACTGTAGGCGATCGCCCCTTTTGCTTTCTGCCCTGCCATCAAGTTCAATTTAGCAATCTCATCTCGTTCGGGTCGAGATGTAACAAGCTCAATTCCATGATTTAAATGATCGACAATTTCAAATAATCGGTCTGGTTGGCGCTCTGGCAATGTCTTTTCAAGCAGAGTACGACCAATTTGAAGATGAACAATTTGCTTTTGCGACTCATCAATCAAGGTGTATGCAGCTTGCTGCACACGATCGTGCAAGAACTTATACTCTTGAATTAACAAGTTTTCATCTAATTCAGATAGTGGTTGAATTAATCCAACTTGTATGGCTGTTAGTAAATCTTGAAAAATCGTTTCAGGTGGTTGATCACAAACAATCGATAGAGTATCTAAATTAAATTCAGCGCCGACGCAAGCAGCTAACCGGAGAATTTGCTGTGTATTTTCTGGCAGTTTATTCAACTTGTGAAGCATCAACTCCACAACATTATCAGTGATATCTTGGGCTTGGATCTGAGCTATGTTCCACTCCCAGCTTAAGTATTGTGCATCAAAGGTCAATAAATTTTCGCTATGCAGCATTCTCAAAAATTCACTGACAAAGAAGGGATTACCCTCAGTTTTACGCAAAACTAACTCAGCTAATGGACGAACAGTGTCTGCATTCCGATGTAATGTCTCGGCAATCAACTCACTTAACGGTTCAAGCGTTAATGGTGTTAAAATAATTTCCTGAAACACTGCCCCTTGTTTTCGCAGTCTTTCTAGCATTAATGCTAATGGATGCGTTGGATTTACTTCATTATCTCGATAGGCTCCAATCAAAAATAGTGATTTGGTTTGCTCATCCAGCAACATCAACTCGATTAACTTCAGTGTTGCTGAGTCTATCCACTGCAAATCATCTAAGAAAATCGCCAGGGGATGTGATTCTGAACAAAACACCCGCACAAACTGCCCAAAGATTCGATGAAAGCGATTCTGAGCTTCAGTTGCTCCAACTTCTAGTACGGGCGACTGCTTGCCGATAATTAATTCAACTTCTGGGATGATATCAATGATGATTTGTCCGTTGTTTCCCAAAGCTGTAAGTAAGAGCGATCGCCACTGTTGCACTTGTTCGTCTGGTTCACTGAGCAGTTGCTGCACCAATTTTTGCAGAGCATCTGCGATCGCGCTGTAGGGAATATTGCGCCCAAATTGATCGAATTTACCAGAGATAAAATAGCCGCGCTTTTGAGTGACTGGTTTATAGAGTTCCTGCACTAACGCCGATTTACCAATGCCAGCATAGCCAGATACCAACATCATTTCGACTTGGAATTTTGGGTTGCCCGCTTGTTGGGTTTGTGAAGTTGTTTCTGAATTGTTTGGTAAAGCAGCAACGGGATTTGACTCTGGACACGCTACGCGCTCAAACGCCGCCAGTAACATTGCAACTTCCTTGTCCCGTCCATAGAGTTTTTGAGGAATTTGAAACTGACCCGAAATGTCTTGAAGTGCCAGTTTAATGCTAGATATTTGACCGATTTCTGCTAATTGTTCAGCACAAATTTCTAAATCCGCTTTGATTCCCCAAGCACTCTGATAGCGATTTTCAGCATTTTTTGCCATCAGTTTGAGAATGATATCTGAAACTGGTTTGGGAATCGTTGTATTTATTTCATTCGGCGGGATAGGATGTTTGGCAATATGACAGTGGACTAGCTCCAGCACGTCTGTGGTGGGAAATGGTAGTTGTCCAGTCAGCAGTTCGTAAAATGTCACACCAAGGGAGTAAAAATCGGTGCGGTAATCGAGTAAACGGTTCATCCGCCCGGTTTGCTCTGGAGATAAGTATGCGATGGTTCCTTCTAAAACATGAGGACTTTTGAAAGTCGGATTCGTGCGGTTAAATTGGGTGGCAATTCCAAAGTCAATAATTTTGACAACGCCAGTATCCAGATTTAGGACTATATTTCCAGGGTTGATATCTTTATGAATGACATTGGCTGCATGGATTCTGCCTAAAATGTCGCAAATAGCGATCGCCAGACCAAGAAAAGTGGATAAAGGCATGGGGCAGAATATATCTGGGCGCTTGTGCATCCATTTCTCTAGGGACTCTCCCCCAAAATCTTCTAAGATAATCACTAGAGTGCGTTGATAGTCCTGCTGGCTGTATGCCTTGACAACTCCTTCCAGATCAAGGGAACGGGTAATTTTATATTCCTGTCTGTAGCGAATTAGTTCTTGAGGTGACGGATAATCAAGCTTTAGAATTTTTACGACGATCGCTACTCCATCATCTCTTATGCCTCGATACACTAGAGAATTAGAACTTTCGTATATTTTGTTTTGGATAGTAATACCAGGTAGAGCAATCATAGAGTAACTCTTGAGAGGATAATCTGGCATACCTCAAACTATACAGCAATTCTCCTTGTTAGAAGGATTACTTACCGCTTCCTCCTATCTATAAAGAGTTTGATGAAATAATAATTTGGTAGTTAAAGTCTACTTTCAATCTCCAAAACATTCAACAATTTCTCTTCGACAGTCGTTAAATAAGGTCGATTCAGCTTCCCCAACGACTGCAACAGAATTTTGACTGTCTCCTCCACCGAATCGGAATACACCCGATTGATGCGATCGCTAACCTGCTGTATCTGCTCACACTCGGTAGGCAGATAATTGTAAGACTTCAGGTGTTGTAACCCAACGGCGTACTCGCCATCCCATATTTTCACCGTGCAATCTAAAGTTATTCACTGCGCTGACAATAGCCCAACAGCTATCTTTGCCTCTCAGTTCGGGATTGTCCTTAGCAAGAATTTGGTAGACTTCACCAATTTGGTAGGTGTTGGGTACTTTAGTACGTTCCATAATTCTCTGCACCACATCAGTTACAATTCTGGCACTGGGAACTTTACCGCCAGCCTTCTGTACTGCCCGTTGCCAAACTTCAATCTGCTACTGGGGTTCTAGCTGTGCCAGAGGGCGCACTTGTCCTTCATTAGTTGGCAGGATTCGTGAGGGGTTAAGTCGAGTTTTGTCTACTTCCTCATTTTGGGAACAATTTGTTCCCATTACTATGTTGTCAAATACTACAGAACCAGCTATTAGATAATTGACTCGGCGATGGGTGTATCCAAATCTATCACGACAATACTCCTCAAATGTGCGATGAGTGGATCTGTATAACCTGCGATCGCGCAACTGAGCCAATGCCTTGCCTGCCTCAAAAAACGCCCGTTCCACTTTCCTCTCCAGGAGTAAGCGATCGCGCTGTTCCTGCTCAGTTAACTCTGGAACTTCAACAGCAGTAACCGTAATTGTTGCTGAACCTGGATCTACTTGCTGGGAGATATCCTCATTTGTAGAGCTAGCTGGTGAACTTGAATCGGTAGATGCGGGAGAAGTGTCTTTTTTGCTTCTAGAAGGTGGTTTAGCCATTATTCCACCCTGTTTAATTCAACAATATTTTTTCAGAGTCAATTACAACGTAGATTTCGGAAATCACCTCACTGCTCCGTCATAGCCCAATGCAGGTATCACTTGCTACGTAAACAGCGTTAGTCCCCAATTTTATAAATGGCAAAAATGCTTGAAATAATAGGCATTCCCATCTCTGATAAAAAAAGCATAACTGTGGCTGCTTGCACTCATCCACTTGTTCACTGGCTGATTGTGGATTGTGAATAAATTATTGCAATATTAATAACTTCTTAAGCCCTAATTAAACCCGATTTGGTAATTAATCTTGTTAATAACTAGATGGTTATTATTTAGGTTTTTTATTCTCTTTTATTGTAGAAATCTCAACAAGGACTTTTATGGAGCGTGTACATTTCCAGGGCTTGCTATCCACTACAGCAAAGCGGCGACGCTTTCTGCTCGGTGCCGGCACATTGACCGCAAGTGCTATTGCTAGTCTTTGGACTCATAAAGTTGTTGCACTGTCAAGATTCTCTGCCTATCCTTTCAGCCTTGGTATTGCCTCTGGCGACCCTTTACCAGATAGTGTAGTGTTATGGACGCGGCTGGCTCCAGATCCCTTAAATGGCGGTGGTATGCCGCAGGTTAATGTGCCAGTACGCTGGCAAGTTGCTTTGGATGAAAACATGAGAAAAATTGTGCTACGAGGCGTGACATTGGCAACCCCCGAATTAGCGCACTCTGTTCATGTAAATGTACGTGGCTTAGAGCCTAACCGTTGGTATTGGTATCAGTTTAAAGTGGGTAATGAAGATAGTCCGATTGGTCGTACCCGTACTGCTCCGGCGATTGGCGCTAGGTTGAATCAGCTCAACTTTGCTTTTGTTACTTGCCAAAAATGGGAGGATGGTTTCTATTCTGCTTATCGTCGCCTAGCTGAAGAAGATTTAGATTTGGTTTTTCACTTGGGTGATTATATTTACGAATATGGCATCCCTGACAAAGGTGGTGTACGCAACGTTTCTTTACCTGAAGAGTTTAGAAAAGAAACGAATACCCTTGAGCAATACCGTCTTCGATATGCTCTATATAAAACTGACCCGGATTTACAAAAAGCTCACGCCTTGTTTCCTTTTACAGTCACTTGGGACGACCACGAAGTTGAAAATGACTATACCGATGACATTTCGGAAAACAACGATCCGGTCAAAAAGTTTCTCGAAAGGCGTGCTGCTGCTTATCAAGCTTATTATGAGCATCAGCCACTGCGAGAATTTTCCCTCCCACAGGGGCCAGATATGCTTATTTACCGTCGGCTGACTTTTGGTAATCTGGCAGAGTTTAACGTACTTGATAGCCGCCAGTATCGGAGCGATCAGCCATGCGGTGACGGTGAAACACCTCGTTGCCCAGCAGCGCTAGATCCATTTAAAACTATGCTTGGTTCTCAGCAGGAGCGCTGGCTGCTGGATGGTCTTGACCGTTCTCAAGCACGTTGGAACATACTAGCTCAACAGGTGCTGATGGCAGAGCTAGATCATAAAATTGGGCCAGGCGAAATCTTTTGGAACGACTCATGGGATGGATATCCCCTTGCACGTAATCGTGTTTTAAGTCACATCGCCAGCCGCCAGATTTCTAACCCAGTGGTGATTACTGGGGATTGGCATTCTACATTTGTAAATGACCTCAAGCTGGACTTTAAGGCTTCTAACTCTCCAACAGTGGCTACGGAGTTTGTGACTCCTTCGATTACTAGCAATGGTGATGCCAATGTCTACGGCCCCTACTACGGCCCGAAGATTCCAGAAAACCCACACATTAAGTTCTTTGATGGCGATCGCCGAGGTTACTTCCGAGTCAACCTTAACTATCAGCGTTGGCAGACTGACCTGCGTATTGTTACAACTGTGAGTCGTCCAGATGCGCCTGTATATACCTATGCTTCCTTTGTTGTTGAGAATGGTCATCCAGGTGCCAAATTAGACTAGTATTTAAGCTTTTACGTATTCAAATATTTGAATACGCAAAAGCAAATTAAGTGTAATCCCACTGTATTACTCCCTAATGAAGTAACAGAGTACTCCCATCGTACCCGCCCAACGTAGGTTCATGCCCCAGTTGAGGCAGGGAATATGGTCACTTATAAAAAGAAAATTCAAAAGCTCTTCCTCAAAAGCCGTCAAATACGGTCGCTTCAACTCTCCCAGATGTTTCAACACAGCACTTGGGGCATCTTCTAAATTCTCGTTTTCCCGTAACCTAATGATGCGATAAGCCTAACGGCATGGCTTCGCTTACCGTAAATCACCTGCATCTGCTAACATCCAGCAGGCAAGTAATTATAAGACTTAAGATGCTTTAGTGCAACTAGTCAGCTCACCATCCTAGCATCTTACAAGCACCAACAGCCACCCTTACCTTTAACCCTCTTGTACCAAATGGAGAGAACCCAATCGCTCTCAGTTTCAGAATTAAGCTTTGATATTGTTTTCCAAAAGTAACACAAGAGGGTTAAGTACCAACATTTTTAGTTGAGTCTACAGCTTGTAGTAAGTTCTACATTTAAGAAAGTTCCTTGGCGGGGTGTAATTGAACGCAACTGCTGGATAAAAGCATTAAATCTGGCATCAGTTATCCCGAAGCCAGCTTCAGCACAAGCTTCTAAACCTCCTTCGATAGGAATGGGAGAACCATTCCTAGGACTATATACAATAAATTTATCGACAGTGCCAGCACCGACCGCAAACCCGATAACTTGGCGAACTGTTCGCAAAGCAGCATTATCTAATGCACCACCAATACTGCCAATACTCACATTAACCGCACGACTTTGGGCCAATGCCGGCGCACTCATCGACAATACTGCCCCAACAACCATCAAACTGGTGAATTTCTTCATTTCTCTTCTCTAAAAAATCGAAAAACTAATATTAGGTCTCCTTGCTTACTAATTAATATACGAGCATTATCTAAAGATAATCATTTATTAAAGTAGGGTTTAAGAAACAGCTTTTTGAAGAAAAATGTAATAGCAGAAGTATTATTTACACATAATAATGTGACTTGAAGAAGATTTTGGACAGGTTTTGGAAGAAGAAGTTGGACAAGTTGCTTCCTGAAATACTTATAACTTCGTTAAGGCATTAATTAAGCGATCGCTTGTTTGGAAAAAGAAAATGGACAGAATAACAGAAATGGAAGAAGAAAATGGACAAAGATCCGCTTTAATACGACTCTTAGGCGACTTTTCCCGCGAACCGGATTCCTCACAAGTTTTGCCAGAAGCGATCGCATCGCTATTACCAAAAGCGTTATCTTGTATATGGACATAGGGTTTGAGCCGTTTACTTTTCCTTATGTCATTTCTTGGATGTTTTTGGAACGTAAACTTGGACATCCATTTTTGGAAGGTAAAGCTGGACAACCTGTCCAAAATCTTCTTCAAGTCACAGTACCTGTTCGTACTCCTGCGGCAAGTAATTGAATGACCGAAGATGCTTCACCCCAATATCTAAACTTATCTACTTAATTAAATATACACAGCGATACCTGCGGTAAGCTACGCTAACGCACTCACTCTTCCACAACAGCGATCGCTTTATTTTTGAGGTTTTCTACAAGGCGATACCTACCTAGGGTGAGCTACGCTAACGCTCTATTGGGTATCAAATCAGATGCAGCGTTTGATTTGATGGACAAAATCTTGTCCGCTATATTTAAGGTGTACCAGTTGCTTCCTCACTCCAAGTTAATCAGCATGGATATCACAGCTACTTTGAACGAAATCGCAAATCTTAGTGTTGAAGATAGAATCCGTATTGTGCAGGCAATTTGGGATAGCATCGCAGCAGAGCAAGTTTACCCTGATTTAACCGATGTACAGAAGCAAGAGCTTGATCGTCGAACTGCTGACTATGATTCAAATCCAGACAATGTGCTGACTTGGGAGGAAATCAAAGCATCAATTAAGGGACAGCAATGAATTATGTCCTGGTATTTCGCCCAGAGGTTCGAGAAGAACTCAATGAGGCGCACAGTTGGTACGAGAGCCAGAAACCCGGTCTGGGTGACGAGTTTTTAGACTGTGTAGACGAAACAGTGAATCGAATTTCTCAGATGCCAGAATCATATCTAATTGTCTACGCTGATATTCGACGAGCAGTAGTGCGACGATTTCCCTATGCTGTATACTATCGGATTGTGTCGAGTCGAGTAATAGTAAGAGCTTGTCATGTAACAACCTTGCCTCTTTTGAGCTAGAAATGCCTTCTCAGTAAGCTTTCTAGATAATAAATTGTAAAAGTTGTTTCTTGACAGGCTCTAACGGCAGTTTTTCATGGTCGCAGAGATCCAAAATCGTTGCAGACGCGAACCTAACACTATAATTACGGGCGATGTCTAGCGATAAGCCGTTACGCGTCTACGCTTTATTTTTGAGGTTTTCTGCAAGGTGATCGCTCACTCTTCTACACTAGGCGATGTCTAACGACAAGCCGCTACTATGCGTCATTTATAAATAAACCGCATCTCCTGCTAAATACGCAAAAAATACTTTTTAGATTTATAAATAAACGTAGACAGGCTTGATATCTGCTTGTTTATCAGAATAACCATTGCGATCGCACTCACTCTTCCACAACACGCGATGTCTAACGACAAGCCACTACGCGTCTAACGCTTCATGTTGGGTTTCGTTCCTCAACCAAACCGACGCAGCTTAAGGTTTTTATCGCTAACTTAACCGTATTGGGTTTTAAGAACATTTCGTGTTTGGAATTTCAACTGCGTTTATTCTCAAGATTAAATTCTGTCAACTAGTATATTTGCTTAGTAAATTTTGTCATACAGTAACCAAATAAATATACTTTCATTAATTAGATTATAAGTATATTTATTTAAGTAATACTTGTGTTTAAAACAGTACAATAATTGATTAAAAATCAATCTTAAGTAATGACGATTATTGATTACAAGTACTAACCTGTGAATATAGAAATTTATGAAAATAGCAAAAAATAGCTAACATGGCTAAAATTATCGTTACTGGAGCAGCAGGCTTTATTGGTTCTCACCTCGTAGACATCTTGCTACAACAAGGGGAAGAAGTAATTGGGATTGATGAATTCAATGATTATTACGATCCTATGTTAAAGCGTAAGAATGTTGCACACTTACATAACTCACCTAGTTTTACATTAATTGAAGCAGATATTCAGTTTTTAGATTGGCAGGAACTCTTAAAAAATGTTGATGTCGTTTACCATCAAGCAGCACAAGCAGGTGTCAGGGCTAGCTGGGGTAAGGCTTTTCGAGGTTACACAGAACGAAATATTAATGCTACGCAAGTTTTGCTAGAAGCGGCTAAAGATGCAAAACACTTGAAAAGATTAGTGTTTGCTTCTTCGTCAAGTGTATATGGTGATGCAGAAACGTTACCTACTCACGAAGGAATTTGCCCTGAACCTGTTTCTCCTTACGGCATTACTAAGCTAGCGGCTGAAACTTTGTGCAGACTGTATTACAAAAACTTTGGTGTGCCATCTGTATCATTGCGCTATTTCACAGTCTATGGACCTAAACAACGCCCAGATATGGCATTTCATAAGTTCTTTAAATCCATATTGCAGGATGAGGCGATTCCTATTTACGGCGATGGACAGCAAACGCGGGAGTTTACATTTGTTGGTGATATCGTCGCGGCCAATTTAGCGGCTGCTTCCACACCCCAAGCAGTGGGAGAAATTTTTAATATCGGTGGTGGTAGCAGGGTGGTTTTAGCAGAAGTCTTAGATACGATTGAAGAAATCGTTGGCAAACCAATCAAAAGAAACCACATAGAAAAAGCGATGGGAGATGCACGCCACACTGCTGCTGATGTATCTAAAGCGCAGAAAATTCTGGGATATCAGCCACAAGTCTCTCTGAGAGAGGGTTTGATGCAGGAATGGCAGTGGATTAAGTCGTTGTATTAAGTTGTATTAAAGAGTATGGGGCATTGGGCATTGGTTATTCTCCTTTAAAACTTATGCACAAAATATCCCCCAACCCTTTTAAAAGGGGTTAGGGGGATCTAAAAGTGCCTTAAGTCACAGCGAAACACTTATTCAAATGAACTCTTAAGCTTCTTGCTAACTTACAAGAAACCCATATTTTTTGAGTACAGTCTTGGCTTCACTGCCAGATAAAAATTGGATAAACTCTTTGGCTGCTGGAATATTTTTACTGCTTTTAATTACTGCCATTGGATAGACAATCGGTGAGTGAAACTTATCGTCAGCAGCAACTATGACTTTTACCTTGTTGGAAATTTTGGCATCAGTGGCATAAACTAAACCCGCTTCAGCGTTACCACTTTCTACTGCTGCCAAAACTTGACGCACGTTGTTAGCAAAGACTAATTTGGGCTTTACCTGATTATAAAGTTTCAATTTCTTTAAGACTTGCTCCCCATATTGACCGGCGGGTACACTTCTAGGTTCACCGATCGCAATTTTTTTAATCTTACTATCTGTTAAATTGTAGAAACTAGTGATGCCAACAACATCCTGAGCCACAATCAAGACTAGACGGTTATTTGCCAAGTTAGCACGGCTACCTGTTACCAAAAGTCCTTTTTGTTCTAGGGCATCCACTTGCTTTTTGCCAGCAGAAATAAAGATATCTGCTGGGGCACCTTGCTCAATCTGTTGTTGCAAGGCACCAGAAGCCCCAAAATTATAATTAATGTTGACATCTGATTTACTTTGTTGGTACAAAGGCTTAATTTCCTCTAGTGCCTCTTTTAAACTGGCGGCTGCGGAGACGAGGATAGTGCTGTTTGACTGTGCTATTACCGGAGAAGGATTAACTAACGGTAAACCAATTGCCAGGAGCAAACTAGCAACTGCTATACCCAGTAAGCCAAAAATTTGTCTTCTTTTCATAGAAAAGGCGTTTGAGAAATTTCTTCCATAAAATTGATGTTAGGTAAAATAATACCAAAGATACCAACTTATAACCAACTATATCGGTAATTACTTCTTCCCTAAGTGTTCCAGATGAAGTAATTCATAAGCCAGAATCTGGCGACTCAAACGCATCCGTAATTGCAAAACTGCATTCTGAGAAAGGCGAATCACGCCCCTCTAGGAGAAATTTTATATCTTAACAGTTAAAAACTTCTGGAAGATCACGGTAAGCTAGTTGAAATTACAACTGATTGTGCCAATAGATTGTCAAATTAGCTGCTCAGTCTTGTGGGGTGAAATTTGCGATGACTGTGAATCTGAAGTCTTTAGATAACCCGACTTATATAGCGGCCGATTCCAAAACCGCTTCCAACACTAAGAGAACCAGCTACGTTCCCTCGAACCATCGACGCATTCTTTGCATCTTTCCTAAATACAGCCGCTCCTTTGGTACTTTTCATTACGCCTATCCACTGATGGGTAATGTCCGGGCTTTTATGCCACCCCAAGGTATTTTAATTGTGGCTGCCTACCTACCTCAAAAATGGGAAGTACGGTTTATTGATGAGAATGTCAAATCAGCAACCAGGGCTGATTACCAATGGGCTGATGTGGTAATTGTGAGTGGAATGCACATCCAAAAACCACAGATTAATCAAATTAATGAACTTGCTCATCGAGCCGGGAAAATCACAGTGGTGGGTGGCCCTTCGGTATCTGGGTGTCCAGAATATTATCCTGAATTTGACATTTTACATTTGGGTGAGTTGGGAGATGCTAGCGATCGCATGATCGAGTATCTAGACCAAAACTTAGAACGTCCTCAAAGGCAAATCCGCTTTGAAACTAAGGAACGTTTACCTTTAACAGAGTTTCCAACTCCAGCTTATCATTTGCTGGATATCGATGATTATTTCTTAGCAAATGTGCAGTTTTCTAGCGGTTGTCCTTATCGCTGCGAGTTTTGTGATATTCCCGAACTCTATGGCAACAGTCCCCGGATGAAAACACCAGAGCAAGTGCTTGCCGAGCTAGATGCAATGCGACAATCTGGCAATATGGGGGCAGTATATTTTGTCGATGATAACTTTGTTGGCGATCGCCGCGCTGCCATGAAGTTACTTCCTCACCTGATTGATTGGCAAAAACGCAATGGCTACCCCATCCAGTTTGCCTGTGAAGCAACTCTCAACCTAGCTCAAAGTCCAAAACTGCTGGAGATGATGCGCGAAGCCTATTTCTGCACGATCTTTTGCGGTATCGAAACACCTGAGCCAGATGCTCTTCATGCTATTTCCAAAGATCAAAATCTGAGTATGCCAATCTTAAAAGCGATTCAGGTTTTAAATAGCTATGGCATGGAAGTAGTTTCAGGAATCATCATCGGTTTAGATACAGATACACCAGAAACAGCAGACCGAATTATTGAATTTATTCGGGCATCCCAAATTCCCATGTTGACAATTAATCTACTTCATGCTTTACCTAGAACTCCGTTATGGCGGAGGTTAGAAGCAGAAGGACGACTCGTATTTGATGAAAGTCGGGAATCAAATGTTGAGTTTTTGATGCCCTACGAGCAAGTTATCGAGATGTGGCGGCGCTGTATCACAACTGCTTATGAGCCAGAATTTTTATATGAGCGGTTTGCTTACAATATGGAACACACCTATCCAAATCGCATCGAAGTACCTAACAGTCCTGCTCGCACTTCTGGGGCTAATATTCGCAAAGGTTTAACTTATTTAACTAATATTTTGCTACGGATAGGTTTATTCAGTAACTATCGTCAGACTTTCTGGAAAATGGCCAAACCAGCGCTGAAAGCAGGTGATATTGAAAACTTGATTCACGTCGGACTTGTGGGACATCATTTGATTAAGTTCGCACAGGATTGTTCCCAAAACAAAGAATCAGCTTCGTTTTATTCGCAAAAAATCCTCACAAAAGTTCGTAGCTAGCTCTCAAAACAGGGAACATCACATTAGTTATTCCCAGTCATAGGCTGGAAATAAGATAACTCTCCACTTTCTTAGGACTTACGCAATAACTCTCTGAAACATCTCATTACTTTGTGTCCTTTGCACCTTCTCTAACGAGACGCTGCGCGTAGCTTGCTTCCCCGAAGGGGTATGCGGTTCGTTTTTCCATTATTTTGCGTAAGTCCTGTTTCCATCTCAGTCAATTACGAATTATTTTAACAGGGCATCAAAGTATTCAATCTCCCCAGTACAGCCATATCTTCTGCATCTAACTCCGTCGGAATGCCACTGCGAATCAATTCCGAAAAGTCTTCATTGGGAACCATCACAGTCAACGTATACAAGCGAGTAGAACCAGTATTTTTAATCAAATGAGTCCCAGTGGGAGGCACTAATAAACTATCTCCAGCCTTGATTGTGGCACTTTTGCCGTCACACATAGCGATCGCTTCCCCTTTGAGGACAAAAAACATTTCCACCGCCCACTGATGGCGATTTGGCGGTGTTTGTCCACCAACATCAAAAATTTCTATACAGCAAGTCAAGGAAGTATTAGCATTTGTCGAATCGAAGATAATTGCTAATCGATTAGAGTCATTGGGACTAATGCGATATACTTGGTAATCTTTGGGAGACTTGATAACCGGAATTACACAACGAGTAGCGTACATTTATTTATCCCCTCTAAAGTTATCGATGGGTATGAAAATTCCTAAAATCTTAGTCTTGAATCACAGAATTTTAAATTTTGGATTTTGGATTTTGGATTTAATAATTCAAAAATGTCCTAGAGTAAAGGCATTAAAACGTGGAACAACTCTAAAAGTCTAAAATTATTGATCGTTCGCGCAGCGTCCCGTAGGGAAGAATGAGCATTCATACATAGAATCAATCTAAAATCTAAAATTCAAAATCCAAAATTGATTCACTCCTCACTCTTTTGCAGCGCTGTTAAAATCTCGTGGGAGTCAGTGACAAAACCAAAGCATTGTTTAACATTGTACAACGTTGCTAGCCAACAATATTCAGGCGAAGTAGTAGCGCTACAATCTTTAACTAACACACAGTCATATCCTAAGAAATTGGCATCACATAAGGTAGTTAGCACGCATTGATCGGCATTAACACCAGCAAAAAATAATGTTGTGCTTCCCAGATTCCGTAAGATACTATCTAATGGGGTATCCCAAAACCCACTCATCCGATATTTGTCCACACGAATATCTTCGGGAAGATGTTCTAGTTCGTCTACTACTGCCGCAGCCCAACTACCCGCCATTAGTACTCTTGCACCATTACTTGGTAGTGGATCGCCTAATCCCACGCCTGCCCCTGTGGGGTTATAGACATGACGCGAACCAGCACTAATATTGAGCAAGTCGGGACGATTCCCCCAATTTATCCAAATGACTGGAACACCCACGTCACGAAGTTCTGGAAGTAGGTTATTCAAAGGTTTGATCGGCTGACGCGCTGGAGTTACATCCACGCCAATATGCGCTAACCAGCCATCAGGGTGACAGAAGTCGTTTTGCATATCAATGACGAGGATAGCGGCTTTTGCCAAGTCTAAACGCAGGGTTTTAGTTTCTGTTGATAAAATAACGGGTTGTGGGGGTTTTTGAGGACGAGTAATATCTGCGATCGCATCATTCACTGTCCACGCATTTGGTGAGACTCCCAATGTCCGAAAAGGCAAATTCATAAAATTGCAATACCCAACACCATTTTCTATCTTGTAACTTGAAATTCAGTTGAAAATACAATTACTTAATCAAGGTTAAATATGGTAAATTTCACTATTCAGAATGTTTTAATTGCCGCCAATGATGATTATGCGACAGTAGATGTACAGATTGTAGATGGGGCAATCGCAGCCATTGCCCCCAATCTACCAGTAATCGGCACTGTCATAGATGGCAAAAATAAGCTGCTGCTACCTGGTTTTTTCAACGCCCACACCCACTCATCAGAAATGTGGCAACGGGGAATCATGTCAGTTTTGCCTTTAGAATTATGGTTGGCGGAACTGTATGATTTTGCCCCCCTCGACACTGAACAGGTTTATCTCAGCGCCTTGGGTACTGCGGTAGAAACCTTACTTTCTGGGGGGACGAGTGTAGTAGATCACCTGGTCTTAATTCCTGGACTTGAGTTAGCAACGATCGCCACTGCAACCCGCGCTTACCGAGAAGTTGGGATTCGCGCCTTTATCGCCCCCTTAATTCAAGATGAATCCCTTAGTGCAGGGATTCCATCTGGAGAATCAGCAAGAACTCATGAACCTTATCATCGCTCAACTGCGGCAACATTGGAAATTATCGAAGAGGCGGTGAGACAGTTTCATCGCCCAGATGAAGGTGTAAATATTTTGGTCGCACCAACGGGAATACAATTGTGTACTGATGCTTTATTTACGGGATGTATCGAGTTAAGCGATCGCTATAATCTTTGTCGTCACTCCCATTTACTCGAAACTAGGGCACAGGAAAAGCTCGCCCAAGAAAAGTACGGTTGTACTGCCGTGGAACATTTGAAAAGAATCCGGTTTTTGAGCGATCGCACAACACTAGCTCATTGTGTTTGGTTGAATGATGCTGATATAAATATTCTCGCCGAAACCCAATCTACAGTTGTTCATAATCCCTTAAGTAATCTACGTTTAGGTAGTGGTATTGCCCCTATTTTAAAATATCGCCAAGCTGGAGTAAATGTAACTTTTGGTTGTGATGGTGCTTCAAGTAATGACTCCCAAGATTTGTTAGAAGCCATTAAAATTGGTTCTATCTTACATAACGTTACAGACTTAGACTATCAACACTGGATTACACCCCGACAAGCGGTAGAGATGGCATCTTTAGGAGGTGCGAAAGGATTGAATCTTGCAGATAAACTTGGTTCTATTACCGTTGGTAAACAAGCAGATTTAGTACTTTATGACCTCACCAATTTATCATTACTTCCCCGGACAGATCCTATTGGTTTATTAGTTTTAGGTCGTCCTAATAATGTTGTTGATAGTGTTTGGGTTAACGGCAAGCAAATTGTTGCTGATGGGAAAGTTACCAAAATTAACGTTGATGAATTGCGGCAAGAACTATTTAATCGCAGTCAATGGGAGACAAAGCGCAAGTCTGAAACCGTCGCGCAAATTGAAGCACATTATCGCACAGTTATGGGGTTGTGAAAGACAAATAAATACAGAACTGCGGCAAAAAATTTGTGCTTAAATATATAACCCCATGTGTTCCCACTGAGTCCAATATTCTTGTACATCAAGAGATTTATGTATGGAACCATTATCTTATTCTAGAAATCCATACAACTTGGTTGCAGACACCACAAGAGTGCGAAGAATTAAGATTGCTTGGGATGTATGTCAAAAAAATGATTTTTATCAAGTAAGTTGGGGCGACGATAAAGATGATATGACGCAAATTGATGACCCAACAGCACGTAGTTGGACTTATACCGGAGCCAGGGATCTTGTTAAGTACACCTTTAAAGTCCGTGGGTGCAATGCTCGTCCTACTCAAGATGCTGCTCAAGAACCAGATTGCACCCCTTGGACAGAACTACTTGTAACAACACCTGATTGGTAACTCTTGCTGGTTATTTCTAGAGATCACTTACACAAATCTATTTTGAGGATAATCGATATGAAATTGTTTCCACAATTAGCGATCGCTACTAGCCTTGTTCTGGGTTTGGCTACCTTAAGAGCCTGTCAAGAAACAACTTTTACAATTTATTATCTAGAAAGCTTACTGAGAAGGCATTTCTAGCTCAAAAGAGGCAAGGTTGTTACATGACAAGCTCTAAGCACTAAATCCGCATCAGCTGCAATTATTAACTATGCCTTTAACGTTGATAGTTCTACAACTAAAGGAAACGGTTTATTTAGCTTTGATGACGCAACTTTCAGTAATGATAATTTTCCAGTAGCACCACTTCAGTCGCTAACTTTTCAATTCGATAATGACCCCAATATTTATACTGCCAAGGATGATATTGAATATCCAGATTATCCCGTTGCATTTCCAACTGTATCCTTAGCCTATAACGCACCTATTGGATTGCTGTACAGCTTCCTTGACAAAGTTAATCCTTCTAAAAGTTACGAAATTTCTGGAACATCATTTTCCGTATCCTCCGAAACTCCTAATTCCGGTACAGTTTCTTATCGAAAAGTACCGGAGCCTAGTACTTTAGATAGCACACTTCTGGTTGGCAGTATTGGCTTATTCCTGAAAAGAAAGGTAAGATCAATTAAAAAGATTAAAGATTAACCTCAACTTCAGAGGGTGTAATGTCGTTGTGTCGCAACTGCATACACTCTCTTAAGAATTTTATAAAAACAAAATATCCATGAAAATTACTGACATTCATCATATAGCTATTATTTGTTCTGACTACAATCGCTCTAAAAGTTTTTATGTCGAAACATTAGGATTTTCGATTATTCAAGAGACTTTTCGCGCCGAAAGAAATTCTTATAAATTAGATTTAAAAGTTGGAGAAAATGGTCAAATAGAGTTATTCTCTTTTCCCAATCCGCCGCAACGATTTAGTAGTCCAGAAGCTTGTGGCTTGAGACATCTTGCTTTTAAAGTTGATAATATTGACGAAACTGTTTTTTACTTAAACTCCCAAGGTGTAGAAACAGAGAATATCAGAATTGACGAAATCACAGGTAAGAAATTTACTTTTTTTAAAGATCCAGATAATTTGCCATTAGAAATTTATGAAAATTAGAGGATATAAATTTTTTGTTTAAAAAATAATTGCAGATAAATAGCGAATGAGCGATCTGTTTGATAAAATTCTCAAATGTTTGACAATATCTGTAAATTTTTAGCTGAAAATTTCTCCAGCGACTTCGCCACTTGGTTATTAGGCGAACCTATTACTTTAACCGAACTAAGTCCAAAAGAATTATCTCTAGAACCTATTCGTGCTGATGCTTTAATTTTGCTACAGTCTGAGCAAAACATCTTGCATTTGGAATTTCAAACCCAAGTGGATGCAGAAATTCCTTTTCGGATGATTGACTATCGATTGCGAGTGTATCGCCGTTTTCCCCACAAATCAATGTATCAAGTCGTAATTTACCTCAAACAGACAAATTCGGATTTGGTGCAACAAAATACATTTACAATTGCTGGAACACGCCATGAATTTGCAGTTATCAGACTTTGGGAACAACCAACCGAAGTATTTTTGAGAACGCCTGGACTTTTACCTTTGGCAGTGTTGAGTAGTACAATTGAGCCAGAAGTTATACTAAATGAAGTGGCGCGTGAAATTAATGGTATTACAGAATCAAGAACTCAAAGTAATATTGCCGCTTCCACGGCTATTTTAGCTGGTTTAGTATTAGATAAAGAGGTTATTAGACGAGTTTTGAGGTCAGACATTATGCGAGAGTCAGTGATTTATCAAGATATTTTACAAGAAGGGAAAGCTGAAGGGAAAGCCGAAGGGAAAGCTGAAGCTTTACTTGAAGTGGCAAGCAATCTTTTTAATACTGGTATGCCATTAGAACAGATAGCAAGATTGACAGGATTATCAATTGAGCAGTTACAGTATTTGCAGGTAACTGAGTCTGATGATTCAAAATAAATAATCGGTGCAGTCAACCTGCACCGATTGCACAATTTATATTTAATTGCACCGGACATTTCCCTCACGCCAATGCTGATGCTTGGGGTTTGGCAAAAATCATTCTTCCTGCGGTGGTTTGCAAAGCACTGGTGACTACTACTCGCAGTTCACCACCCACATAATTGCTGCCTTCTTCAACGACTACCATTGTGCCATCATCTAGGTAGCCAATACCTTGACTGGGTTCTTTGCCTTCCTTGAGAATTTTTAAATCCAGGTTATCGCCAGGTAAATAACTGGGACGGACGGCATTTACTAAATCATTCACATTCAAAACAGGCACTTTCTGAACGCTGGCGACTTTAGACAAGTTGTAGTCGTTAGTTAGCAGTGTGCCACTAATTTCTTGGGCAAAACGTACTAACTTGGCATCGACTGTGGGGATATCATCGTAGTCAACTGCATTAATCAAAATGCGATCGGGATATTCTTCCTTAATGCGGTTGAGAATTTCTAGTCCTCTCCTTCCCCGCACGCGCTTTTGATCTTTGCTAGCATCCGCTACTTGTTGGAGTTCTTGCAAGACAAATTGCGGTACGAGAATTTGTCCTTCCAGAAACCCTGTTTCTAATAGCGCTTCTATGCGACCATCGATAATGCAACTGGTGTCTAAAACTTTGGTATTAGCTGGTTTTAGCGTTCCTTCCACAACCATTGATTCGACGGTGTTGGGATTAATGAACCGCAATAAACCTCGCCCGTGGGTGTCTGCCAAATTCATACCAGTGACGGAGAGGATAATACTACCGACAACTGCCACAAGCGGCTTAATAAATCCAAAATCTGCCGGGATGGGTAGTAAGAATAGTGGGGCTAACATCAGGTTAGCTAGCAACAAGCCAATTACTAAGCCAATGGCACGAGTTAAAATCACTTCCAGAGGCATTTCTTTGACTTGCGATTCTAGACGGCGATATGTCGTCTGGAAACTCAGCCCGATCGCACCACCAATAATAGCGGCAAAGACGGCAACAACTAAGCGTAAAGCTTCTAAATTCGTTACCTGATCGAGAGTGCCATTGGGTAGTAGTTCAATGCTGTAGAACCCTATTCCCGAAGCTGCCAGGATAAATGAGAAAATGATAATTGCGTCAAGCATGGTTATGTTGTTTTCCTGCAACTGTGTTCACCGAGAAACTTAAGTATTTTTTATTTCATCGGTAAGATAAACTGATCAATATTGACCCTTCGGCTCCGCTCAGGGTCAACAGTGAGCGAAGCCGAACTGTTGACTTAGACTAAGGGTTTAGGCTGACAATATCTGCAATTATTATAACTAAAGGCTTTTATCTTAATATTTTTCATTGTTTCTTTGTAAAACGACAAAAATTTGTAAATTAACTGCTCATTTTCATTGTCTCTAATTCGCAGTTAGCTTAACTTAAACCTTTTCTCAAAATGAGTCAAAAATTGAGTATTTCTGAAATTGCGAGTTCTGCTTATGTTCATATTCCCTTTTGCAGACGGCGATGCTTTTATTGTGATTTCCCGGTGTCTGTTGTGGGCGATCGCTTGCGGGGCGAAACATCTGGTACTATCTCCCAATATGTTGAGGTGCTATGTCAAGAAATTGCCATTACACCAGCCTTTGACCAACCCCTAAAGACAATTTTCTTCGGTGGTGGTACTCCTTCGCTGCTATCAACTGAACAGCTACAACGGATAGTAACAAAGCTAGAGAAGCAGTTTGGTATTGCATCTGGGGCAGAGATTTCTATGGAAATTGACCCAGCCACCTTTGATTTAGCCCATATAGCAGGCTATCGCAGTGCAGGTGTGAACCGGGTAAGTTTGGGTGTACAAGCCTTTCAATCAGAATTATTGCAAAGAGCGGGGCGATCGCACTCAGTTGAAGATATTTTCGCAGCTGTGGAGTTAATCCACCAAGTCGAGATTCCCGAATTTAGCTTAGACTTAATTTCTGGGTTGCCGCATCAGTCTTTGGATCAATGGCAGGATTCTCTAACTAAAGCGGTAGAACTTTTACCCACTCACATTTCTATCTATGATCTTACCATCGAACCAGGTACAGCCTTTGGTCGTTACTACAAACCAGGTGATACTCCTTTGCCTACGGATGAAGTCACAGTCAAAATGTACCAGATGGCGCAGCAAGTTTTGACTGGTGCAGGTTATGAGCATTATGAAATTTCTAATTATGCTCAACCTGGTCATCAGTGTCAGCATAATCGAGTTTATTGGGAAAACCGCCCTTACTACGGCTTTGGTATGGGTGCGGCGAGTTATGTTGACGGGAAACGCTTCACTCGTCCGCGTAAGACTAGGGAATATTACCAGTGGGTACAAGCTGGCGGTGTAATTGATTGTGATGTTACCCCCCCAAAGGAAGTATTGTTAGAAACGTTAATGTTGGGGTTGCGTTTGGCGGAGGGTTTGAGTTTGATGGCGTTGGTGGAGGCGTTTGGCGAAGAGAAGGTGGAGGAAATTTGCAGGTGTTTGCAAGGGTATTTTGATAAAAGTTGGGTGGAAGTTACAGGGGGAAGGTTGCGTTTGATTGATCCCCAAGGGTTTTTGTTTTCTAATGTGGTGTTGGCGGAGTTGTTTGAGAAGTTGGGGTGACGAACCGCAGAGGCAAGGCAGCGCGGTCTTGGGGGTTTCCCCCATGAGCGACTGCCGCGCAGAGTCCGCAGATAGAGGAGGTGAGGGGAGGTTTATGCAGAAAAATCAAGTTAGAAAAGCTGTGATTCCGGTAGCTGGTTTTGGGACTCGGTTGTTTCCAGCGACTAAGGTTGTGAAAAAAGAACTTTTCCCGATTATTGATCGAGATGGGAGGGCAAAACCTGTCATTCTCGCAATTATTGAAGAGGCCATTAGTGCTGGAATTACAGAAGTCGGGATTGTGGTACAGCCCGATGACAAAGAAATATTTGCAGATTTATTGAAGAATCCACCCAAAAAAGAACTTTTAGATAAACTTTCACCGCAAAATAAAGAATATAGCCGATATCTCGAAGATTTAGGTAGCAAAGTCACCATCCTATTGCAAGAGGAACAACTAGGCTATGGTCATGCGGTATTTTGTGCTAAAGATTGGATAAAAGATGAGCCATTTTTGTTAATGTTGGGCGACCACATTTATACATCTGATGTTGAAAAATCTTGTGCTAGTCAGCTTTTAGATGTTTATGAACAAGTTAATAAAAGCGTTGTTAGCTTAACTACAAAACCAGCAGAAATTCTTCATACAGCCGGGTGTGTAACAGGAGTTTGGCAAGAGTTAAACTCAATTCTAGAAATTACACAACTCTATGAAAAACCAACCATTGAATATGCACAACAACATCTACGTGTAAAGGGAATGTCAGAAAATGAGTTTTTATGTATATTTGGGTTGTATTTACTTACGCCGAAAATTTTTGACTTTCTAGCAGAACACATCAAGCAAAATTTTCAAGAACGAGGCGAATTTCAGTTAACATCCTGTCTGGAAAGATTGCGTAAGGAAGAGGGAATGACAGGATATATTGTTAAAGGTAACTGTTTTGATACAGGTTTACCAGATACTTATCGTCAGACAATGATTGATTTTAGAAATTTTTAGATTAATCTTAGTTTCAAAACAAAAAGATCCCCGACTTCTTCAAGAAGTCGGGGATCTGAGCGTCTCAGTAGCCTTTAATTACGAATTACGAATTATGAATTATTTTGCAACAGTTGCTCGCGGATTAGAAACCCTGGCGGCTCAGGAGTTAGAGCAACTGGGTGCCCATTCTGTGGAGCCAGGATTTTGTGGTGTAGCTTTTGAGGGCGATCGCACTCTGCTTTATCGCGTCAACCTTTGGGCTAGGCTACCGTTCCGAATCTTGGTGGATATCGATGAGTTTCCTTGCCAAAATGCCGATGATCTCTATCGTGGTATCCAGACTATCGATTGGGTAAACTATTTAACACCAGATATGACGCTGGCGGTGAATGTTACAGGCAAAAACGCTCACCTCAACCACAGTCACTTCACATCTCTCCAAGTCAAAAATGCGATCGTTGAGCAGCAGCAGGAAAAGCTCGGTGAGCGTTCAAATATAGAACTTCATGAACCAGATGTGCGGATTAATGTTCACATTGAGCGCGACTTTTGTACCGTTAAACTCGATAGTTCTGGAAATAGTCTACACCGCCGAGGCTATCGCCCTGCGGTTGGATCAGCGCCTCTCAAGGAATCTTTGGCTGCTGCTCTGATTCAACTTTCGGGCTGGCAACCCAACCAGATGTTCTACGATCCTCTCTGTGGATCTGGTACTTTACCTCTGGAAGCTAGCTTAAAGGCACTGAACATAGCACCAGGGCTGTTTCGTGAGTCCTTTGGATTTGAAAATTGGCTCGATTTTGATTTGCCCCTTTTAGAAAACCTGCTCCAAGAAGCTAAGGACAGTCAACTGGATACCCTTCCCGCACCTATTTGGGGAAGCGATCGCGATGAAAATATAATTGAGCAAGCGATTAACAATGCCCAAAACTGCGGCGTTGATAATCATGTATGGTTTTCTCAAATGGAGTTAGCTGATGTTGTCGCCCCCGCAGACAGTGGGATTTTATTCTGTAATCCACCTTATGGCGAACGGTTGGGGCGAGATATTGATTTAGGGGCATTTTACAAACTTTTGGGCGATGTGCTGAAACAACGCTTCAAAGGCTGGACTGCCTTTGTGCTAAGTGGCAACAAGGAACTGTCTCAATCTATTGGGCTGAAATCATCCAAGCGAATTGCGGTGTATAACGGAGCGTTGCCTTGTCAGTTAATGAAATATGAGTTGTATTAAGGGCAATTTGTAGTTTAGCTCGCTAAAGATTCGATAAATTATCACAAAGACGCGATAAATCGCCGTCTCTACAACAATCGGTCTTTTGTAGAGACGGCGATTCATCGCGTCTTACCTTAACCAAACAGTATTGTATTGGTCGCGGTTTGTGAGAACCATGACTATCTCAATAGATTTCTATGATTCGATGATATTTTTAATACTCTTTAACAAACTTAAATTTAGCCCAAAAAACCTTGAAACTATCTCTTAGTCTATCTTATGGGAGTTTGTATGACAAAATTAAAAAAAAGTGGCAGTATAATCGGTGACTGACAATCTGCACTTTAAAAGGCTTATTTTATGTCAGATCAATTCACCTTTACCGTTACCAATGATACCGAACAGACAATTACAGAGTTGTGGGTATCTGTCGATGATGAAGATTGGGCTTCATTTACCTTGAGTGATTCAGGGATTCCATCGGGTGAAACAGTAACAATTGCTTGGGCTGAATATACGAATGATTCGCCCTGTGAATGGTATATCTCTGCTGTCTTTGAAGATGAATCAGAAAGTGAGTCAGCCCTATTTAACTTCTGTGAAGAACCAGCTTTAACGTTCAGCTAAATTTCCCCTTGCGATCGCATCGAGTATGATTTCGTTCTCAGTCGAAGGCTGGGAATGCCTAATCTGAGGGCTGCTGCCTCAAAATTTGCGATCGCAATTCTTCAAAATACTTAAAGCCACCGCCTCCGCCACCTTAATACCATCGATACCAGCCGAAAGAATTCCCCCTGCGTACCCCGCACCTTCACCAGCCGGATAAAGACCGACTGTATTTAAACTCTGATAATCCTCTTTGCGTTTAATCCGAATTGGTGATGAGGTGCGGGTTTCCACGCCAGTCAACACCGCATCGTCCATTGCAAATCCTTTAATTTGTTTGTCAAAAGCGGGAAGGGCTTCACGGATGGCGGCGATCGCATAATCTGGTAAACTCTGACTCAAATCACCCAAGTGTACGCCAGGTGTATAAGACGGTTTAACCGTGCCCAATGCGATCGAGGGACGATGGTTGAGAAAGTCTCCCACCAACTGCCCTGGAGCTTCATAAGTTCCACCACCTAATTCAAAAGCTCGTTCTTCTAAACGTCGTTGAAAGTCAATTCCCGCCAAAGCATTTCCCGGATAATCTTCGGGGGTGATGCCCACAACGATCGCACTATTGGCATTGCGCTCATTGCGAGAATATTGGCTCATCCCATTGGTGACAAGTCGCCCCGGTTCTGATGCAGCTGCAACCACCAAGCCTCCTGGACACATACAAAAACTATAAACGGAACGACCATTTTGGCAGTGGTGAACCAGTTTATAATCGGCAGCACCTAAAAGCTTATGACCAGCTTGAAGCCCGAAACGACATTTATCGATGAGAGTTTGAGGATGTTCGACCCGAAAACCAATAGAAAAAGGTTTCGGTTCAATGTAAACCCCGCGATCAAATAGCATTTGGAAGGTATCACGGGCGCTATGCCCCACTGCCAGAACTACATAATCGCTGGCGATATATTCCCCACTGGCGAGGGTAACTCCCCGCACCTGTCCATTTTCGATGTTAATATCTTCCACCCGGCTTTGAAAGCGAATTTCGCCGCCAAGGGATTCGATTTTGGCACGCATACTTTGAACGATTCCCACCAGTTTAAAGGTGCCAATATGCGGTTTATTGATATAGAGAATTTCCGGTGAGGCTCCGGCGTTGACGAGTTCGGTTAGTACCTTGCGCCCATAATGCTGAGGATCTTTGACTTGACTGTAGAGTTTACCGTCAGAGAATGTACCCGCCCCACCTTCGCCAAACTGGACATTGGATTCTGGGTTGAAGTCTGATTTTTTCTTCCAAAAGTTAAAGGTATCAACGGTGCGATCGCGGACTTTTTTCCCACGTTCTAAAATGATCGGACGGAAACCCATTTGTGCCAGCATCAAACCCGCAAATAAGCCACAAGGCCCAGTACCAATGACAATGGGGCGAATCGTCAAATTGTTTGGTGCTTGTGCCACTGGGCGATAACTCATGTCTGGCGTGACCATCACATGAGGATCTTTTTTCAGGCGCTTGAGTAGATGAGTTTCCTGAGTTGTTTCTACATCCAGAATATAAACAAGGGTAATCTCTCCTTTCTTACGGGCATCGTAGCTACGCTTGAAGATGGAATAGCTGATCAAATCTTCGTCCGTGATTTGCAGCTTTTTGAGGATGGCAGACTTGATCTCATCTTCAGGATGATCAAGCGGCAGCTTTACTTCAGTTAGTCGTAACATAGCGAGGAGAAATACATACTGTCTATCAAAATATTAACAATAGAGGCAGGAAGCACGACGAATACTGCCTTCTGCCGAAACTAATGACTTTTTACGTCATAGAAAAACCCACGAAAAACCTAACCCCCTCCCGACGCAGTTGCAACGAGTAATAATATCGCACGAGTATGCGGCTTGCAATCAATACCTGTTAACGTGTAGTTCCAGTGTATTGAACAACTTAGGCAAGTCCTTTTGAGAAACCTGACGTGTACCTGTCTCGACTGCATCAACCCAGGAAACGCTTTTCTCCATCGTTGTAGCGAAAAATGCTCTAGACCAGCCTTTTGCTTTTCTCGCTTCTCTAATGAGATTACCTGATAGAGGCTGGATATTGTTGGCACTTAGCTGATTCGAGTCCAGGGTCAAGCGTTCCTGTACTTCTGCTGGTAAATGAAAACGCCACCTAGAATTGAGTATTTGATTCCAGTAACCTATAGGTCTTTTAGCAGTTTTGATGAAATAGATGCAGAATTTTACTATATATTTTTTTTGCTAACTGTTTCATTTTTCTACCAATCTGCTGCTTACGTAGGTAATTTACAATGATGAAATAAAGCCTAAGTTTCTTCTAATTGACCTTGCTAGAATATAACTCTCAGCCGCTTTTCGTCGCTTTAAACAATCACCAACAATGCAAGAGATTTTCCAGCCGATGATACGAATATACTAAAAATTAGTCAAGTAAAAAATTGATTTTTACTTGACCATAATTATCAGTGATCAGTAGAAACTTTCACTGATTGTAATTACGAATTGCAGCTTTGCTGCTTGAGTTTATTAGCAGTACTGTTGATCAGCCGGATCGCCTAGGGGTCTTGGCTAGCTTAAAGTCTGTGATTCTTCTTTGCCTAGAATTTGTTTTTAAGCAAGCGAGTTTCTACTGCTAATTCTTGCCGAGTGGAATCTTTGAGCAAATAGCGGGAAGTAAACCAAATTGTGTAACCAAGTCCAATTAATTGGAGAAATGGAGAAACTAGGGGAATATCATTTATGGCGTTGAGTACCGCCAGAAAAATCCTTAGTGCCGTAACTGTTATCACAAGCAACGCAAAGCTGATAATTAGCAATTTGTATTCTTGGTAAAAACTACCTATGTACTCAGGTATTTTTGCCAAATATATAGAAATCTGTCTACCAATTTTTTGCCATTGTTCTTCATTTTCTGAGGCGGGTGGCAACATTGCCAGGTTTCCAGACTCTGAACCTTTAAGTGCTTCTATCTTTTTTGGGGAGGCAGTATCTACATACTGATCTTGCTGTAATTCGGTATCCATAATTATCTCCTGATTTTCTGCAATGAGAGCAGTTTTAAAGTTTACACCTTGTTATTATCGATTTTTGCAACGGTTGCTTTATAACTAGATTTCTTACTCCTTAGCAGCACAGCTAAATATTTATTTGCAAATTTATTAGTACTTTAATAATATTTAGGCATTTTTAAATTTCCTTCTCATCAATCTTTTGGCATAGATTTTGTCTTCGAGAAGATTGATGGATCAAGTATTACAACTTAAGCAAATAAATCTTTAATAAGGGACTTCTAAGAAATAAATTATCCAGATAAACGTAGACGCTTCTCTACGAGACGCTACGCGAACGGCTTGCCGCAGGCTACCACAGAGACACGGAGAACACAGAGAGAGGAGAAATAGAGAGGGTTTTTTCGTCAGTTTTGGGACATTTTTTTATTCCAATCTCCTGGCTAATTCATACAAGGCTAACACCTGCTTCTAACATTTTTATTGTCCCAAGTTCAGCATTTATTTCTACTTCTACACCGATTGGTAAAGTAAATTTATCCTTAATATGACCAATCATTGAACCGTACCAAGCAGGAATACCTAAAGGAAGTATGTGTTGTTGCAATACTTGCATTAATGTAAATGACGGTTCATCTCCAAGACTACATTTAGTGCATTGCCCAAAGATAAAGCCAGCAATTTGATTAAGTATCCCAGCAGTTTTTAATTGCGTCAGCATCCTGTCTATACGATAAACATCCTCGCCAACTTCTTCCACAAATAGGATGCTTTTGTTCCAAGAAGGTAGGTAAGGTGAACCTACCATCGCTGATAAGACTGATAAGTTTCCACCCATAAGTTTACCTCTCGCCTTTCCTGGTGCTATTATTTCCATCCGCACTTCGCTAGGGTTGAGATTTTGCATAGTCACTGCTTCAGCCTTAAATAGGATGCGTTTGAAGTAATCGACTGTAAACTGATTCCAGGTAGACGTAGCAACTGGCCCATGAAAAGTAATCATTTGACTACGGGCATTAATTGCTAACAATAGCGTTGTAATATCGCTGTAACCAATGATAATTTTCGGATGTAAGCGGATTAGTGAGTAGTTGAGTAGGGGTAAAATGCGATTACAACCCCAACCACCACGCATAGGGATAATTGCTTTGATGGTGCGATCGCTAAACATCAAGTTTACATCCTGGGCGCGATCGCTGTCTTTACCCGCTAAATAGCCGTAACGGTCTAAGATATGCTTCCCCAGCTTGACTTTTAACCCTAACTGTGAAAATGATTGCTGTGCTGCTTCGATATCTTTAGCGTCAACAATACCCGCAGGGGCGATTAATCCTACAGTATCACCCGCTTCTAGGCGTGACGGCTTGCGGATGATGTTTGGAGATGACTTACCTTCAGCAGTAAATGCTGGTATTTGGGTGGCTAAGGTAGCTAGTCCACAGGTTGTAATAAATTCCCGACGTTTAATATTCATAACCATTTAATTGGGGATTAGGATTTTAAAAAGTTAGATCCCCGACAACTTTTACGAAGTCGGGGATCTGGATACCGCGAATTTTCACAAATTAAATAGGATTGCGATATATAAAACTAAACCTTTTCTACCATATCTGAAACCACAAATCCATTATTAGCGAACTTCTCATCAGTATCAAAATACTCACCCATGACAGGCAAGAAGTGGTCATATAGTTTCATTGACTGTAAACAACTATTGATACTAGAAGCTGCTGAATTGTATGCTGCAATATTTTCCTCAACAACACTCAATAATCGGCGATTATTAGCGATTTTCTCTTCAGCTTCTTGTTGCAGTGTTTTCTCTAAATAAGCACGCGCCTGTGGATATTGCTGCAAAATCTCATCTGCTTGGTGATCTGCCATTGGTAACAACTGAGTTTTGAGCGTTTGGTTAATAGTTTGACGGAAAGATTTACGAATAGTTTGTGAAACTTTTGGCTCAAAATCTAACTTCAATAATTGCCTAATTGCTGGTTCTGCTTCTACAATACTTTCAGCGTCGTAGCTTTGAGAAGTTTGTAATAAAGTTTGGCGAAATTGATATATAGAAAAAGTGCCTTCATCATAAAATCTCGGACTTTCTCGCACGAAGCGATCGCACTCTACACTAGCTGCACTCACTAATGCTTGAGTAACTGCTTTTTCTAAATTTCTGATCTCTTGTTCAATGCCGCCATCATTATCTAATAAACGATACAACTGGCGATAATATTCTGACTTGCGAATTTTTTCAATCAATCGCTGAAAATAATTCGTAACAACTTGTTGAGATGACTCAATCAAAATATCTTCTAACTGATTTGCTAAGTAATAAAATGCCTCTACTAAAATAGCAATTAAAGGTGCGGTAGCGTTGCGAGGATGGCTAATTGTTGCACGTTGATAAGCAGAAGCTACAGAAAAAGTATCTAGCAATTCATCTAAACGGCGAATCATTCGTGATTGCAACTGTCTAAAATCTGCTTCAAAAGCATCACAAGAATTATTAATTATTTGGTTAACTTCTTTTGTGATATGCTCACTAAATTCTCTGCCGATTTGTTGGAGTTGCTGATTTAGGCGTTGCAACTCTTGCTGCTTCATACTCTCAATCTCTTGGGGTTGACTATCTAAATTACGTTGTACACTCTGATAATGTTTTGTCAATTTAATACAAACATCTTCCAAATCATCAGCAAGATTCTTAAATAGTTGGGGACGCTTCTCTTCTGTAAGATAGCGAGTAATAGCTGTGCGAAATTCTTCAGTACCACTATCTTGAATTAGCTTTTCTATCAGTTCATTTCCCCAATCTCCCAAAATCCGCACATAATTTTGATTTGGGGTTTCATAGCCGTTAACAGAGACGCGGAATTTAGTGGTAGATAACTTTCCTGAATTTACGCAGTAGTTGTTAAAAGCATAGACAAATTGTGGTGTTTCTTCTTTACCATCTAAACCTTTAATGCTTTCTGCAAAAACAGAATCTAAACCAAATCTATTTTGTTGATTTGTCTGTTTAATCTGACTCCCATAAAACCCTAATAATCCACTGGTTTTATAAACCTTCCTATAATTGGTAAATTGCCCATTAATTAAATCGTCTAATCGTTGCCGTAGCTGAGTATTATACCAAGTTTCATCGATACGATTGAAGACATAAAAAACGCGATCGCGTACTCCCCCATTTTGCCGCATTAATTCCAAAAGTTCTGTTTCTTCTTTTGTCATATCACCCGCCGAAGCAGGTTTTAGCACACACACCACCGCCGAAGTATCAGGATGTTGAATTTTGGTATAGGTTAGTTGTGCATCTTTCTCTACTGGTGCATCTATGCCAGGGGTATCAATAATTACGTTGCCGTCTTGTAGCAGAGGATGATTACAGTAATATTCTATTCGCTTCAATACTGCACTATTACTACCACGACGGGCATATCCAGCCGCTTCCTTGAGATTGGAAAAGTTAAATTGCTCCATTGAATATGTAGCATTCATCACCGTGTTGATGCGATCGCGGTTTGCTATATATCCCTCTAGCAACAACATTAATGCCTTCGCTTGTTTCGCACGTTCTGATTGACTCTCACCACCCTCCTGCTGAATAATTGCTTCAGAACCTTGACGTAGCAAAGTAATTACATCAGCTTGGTTAATATTAGTTACTGTTGTAAATCCTAGTTGCTGAGACAAAGAAACTGCTTGTTCCCGAATTTCTACTTCACTTAAAAACGTTAAAACAACACGTTCTTTATCTACTTCTGCATACTCAATTTTGCATTCTGTACCTGTAGCGTGTCCCTCTGCACTGTAAAGTAGTTCTCTCTCCAATAGGGCATTAATTAGCATGGATTTACCAGCACTAAATGCACCTGCAAACACAATCTCAAACTTGGGAGAAATCGCTTTAGTTAAGGAAGTTTGTACAGGTGTAATATCTTGGGAATGTAGCGTTGGTTCTTGTTGTAAAAGTTGTAATATCGACTCAACTTGCTCTTTCAAATTTTTGCACTGAAGCGGTAAATCTGACATATCCAGCATCCTGACAATATTTATGTATATGTTAGTTACATTTATTGTCTTGATGGTTCAGTAGTATTTCTGAGATATTTAATGCAATTTAGTTACCGAGTATCACATAACCTACAAAGATGATGTCCAATACTTTTCGGATAAACCCAATAATCTCTCTTTTGGTCTGCGGAAAGCTTACTGGGTTTAGGGTAAAGGTAAATTTAAACCCTTTCCCCCTTAACCGAAAAGTATTGGCCTTTGAGGGATCGATGATTTTAGTGTTATGCGCCGTGATCTTCAATAATTTAGCGGAAGAAAGGACGTATCCAAAGCACTGGTTATAACATTGTATCTAGAGAAATCAAGCGCAAAATGTAGGGGCAATTCATGAATTGCTCCTACAGAAAATTACTCAATCTTTAAGTTGAAAGGCAAACGAGCATAAACTCCCTGCGGATCGTTCATTTTTTGCAGAATCTCTACTTCCTGTTGCAATTTCTGGAATTCAGTGGTGAGGGGGTTAGATGGTTTGAGTTGTACCGCCTCAATTCCTAAAGCAGTTCGCACTTCTTCACTTGCAAGTCCAAAAAAGCGTTCTCCGAAACTGCTAGTGCGAGGATATTCTTGCACTTCCCAGTCTTCTCCTAGTTTTGCCTCTTTGACAGCATAAGCGATCGCACTATTCAAACCACCAATTTCATCAACTAAACCAATTTCCTTCGCCGCCACACCAGACCAAACCCGTCCTTGGGCAATTTCTGCAACTTTTTGTCCTGGGAGTTTCCGACCTTGAGAAACTTTATTCAGAAACATATTATAAATGCGGTTAACACTACGTTGATAAAGTGCCAACTCTTGAGGCGATTTTGGACGCGAAACTGTTTGACTATCAGCATAGGTTCCAGTTTTCACCGAATCCCAAGTAATGCCGTTATCATTAGCCAGCTTTGCACCATTAAATAGCAACCCAAATACACCTATTGAACCTGTAATGGTATTTGGTTCAGCAAAAATGCGATTAGAGTCGCTAGCAATCCAATAACCCCCAGAGGCGGCGACATCACCCATTGACACTACAACCGGTTTTGCTTCACGGGTTAATTTCACTTCTCGCTGCATAACTTCGGCTGCGGTAGCGCTACCACCAGGACTATTAATCCGTAATACAACAGCCTTTACATCCTTATCTTGTCGGAGTTTGTTAAAGATTTTGGCAAAGCGATCGCCTCCTACTTGTCCACCATCACCTTTACCATCGACAATTTCACCCTCTGCATAAACAACGGCAATTTGATTTTTTGAGCTACGTTCTACACCCAAAGATTTGCCAGAAACTTCTGCGTAGCTATTTAGGTTAATTTGTCGGAATGTTTTGTCGTCTTTATCGCTATTTGTCAACTTTTTGAGGTCACTAACCACTTCATCAGGGTATGCGACTCGATCGACTAAACCGTTAGTTTTAGCTTGTGTGGCTTCCAGTACTGCTTGACTATCTGCGATCGCTTGCAACTGGTTAGGTTCAATTTTCCGACTTGCACCTACAGCAGTGCGCCATTCTCCCCAAACATCATCTAACAATTTCTGAGTTTGTTCGCGGTTTTCTGGACTCAATTTTGTAAGGATAAACGGTTCCACAGCACCTTTGAATTTACCCACCCGCACGACTTGCACACCAATGCCGTACTTCTGTAATGCACCCGCTAAGAACATCGGTTGTGAACTTAAACCATTAACTTCCATCATTCCCAAAGGATTAAGCACAATGGAATCTGCCACTGAACTAAGGTAATATTCTTTTTCACTCCAATCGCTGCCATAAGCCACAATCTTTTTCCCAGAAGCACGAAACTCCTCCAACGCTTTCCGAATTTCTTTAAGGGAGGCATAGCCGACGTTACCAGCTTGGCTAGCGCTAGTTGAATCGAGGTAGATCCCAACAATTCGCGGATCGCGTCGTGCTTTTTCCAAAGTTTCTACAACTTTGCGGAGTGCCATCCTTTCGTCATCCACACCTGATAGTGTCTTTTGAAACAGTTCGTCAGAACTAGGTTCGCTATCAGTAATTTTCATCGACAAGTCAAAAACCAACACTGACTTATCTTTTACATTTGGCCCTGTATCTTTAGACGAGCTAGCAGCAAATATTAGCAACAATAATCCAGTGGTTCCTAGACCACCAAAAATAATTAGTCCTAATAATGTGCCAACTAAACTAGCAAAAGTTTGTTTGATAAAATTACGCATTAGTTATTAGTTATTGGGGATTGGGAATTGGGGATTGGGGATTGGGGATTGGGAATTGGGAAGAGGACTTGGGGACAAGGAGAATTGGGGACAAGGGGAAAGACTTGTTTCAAGTTCTCACTTCTTGTCCCCTTGTCCCCCTGCTTCTTCCCCATTCACCATTCCCCATTACTTATTCTATGCGCTGTAAACTACCAGAATGCTTTAAATGATACAAGGTAGCGTTGCCAGTGCAGAATAAGACTGTAGTGATTTCAGCGATTAATACTTCAGCAAGTTCCGCAACTGCTGTCTCTGATGTTGCTGCTGCTTGCAAAAAAGGCATTGCTAAACCAGCTATATCTGCTCCCAAGGCGATCGCGGCTGCAACATCCAGTCCATGACGCAAACCTCCTGAAGCAATTAAAGGCACATTTGGAGCGATCGCTCTAATAGTTGTAATGCACTCTGCTGTCGGTAAACCCCAATCGGCAAAAGTCTTCCCTAAGCGACGTTGTAAGGGATTTTCTGCCCGTTCACTTTCTACTTTTGCCCAAGAAGTACCCCCTGCACCAGCGACATCAATTGCTGCTACTCCAGAGGCGAGAAGTTTTTGTGCGATCGCTGCTGAAATGCCATTACCAACTTCCTTTGCAATCACTGGTACTGGCAATTTTGAACACAATGTAGAAATCTTGTCAAGCAAACCCCGGAAATTAGTATCACCTTTGGGTTGAATGCACTCTTGTAAAGGGTTAAGGTGTAAAATCAGGGCATCAGCCTCTAGGATATCAACTACCCGCAGACATTCATCTAAGCCGTACTTGTAATTAAGTTGCACAGCCCCCAGATTCGCAAATAGCAGAATATCGGGCGCATACTTGCGGACAGCAAAAGTATCAGCCACCTGGGGTTTTTCTACCGCTACTCGCTGGGAACCGACACCCATTGCAATTTTGTAATGTTGCGCGACTTTGGCCAAACGTTGGTTAATCATTGCGGCTTGTTCTGTTCCACCAGTCATGGAAGAAATTAATAAGGGTGCGCCAAGGTGTTTCCCCAAGAAAGCTGTACTGATATCAATCTCGTCATGGTTCAGTTCGGGTAAGCAAGAATGGGTGAAACGATAACGTTCCAGTCCATTAGTGATTTGATGAGACTGAACATCTTCCTCTAAACAGATCCGAATGTGATCGGCTTTGCGATTCTGAGTTTGTGCAGAGATGTTGGTAGGGGCGTTCACTGGTGGGTTGGCTAAAAGGATTGGGTTGCGATCGCTATTGTTACATTGTCTGCAACCGTATTTTTATAACAAAAATATTTATTTTCCCTATCTTTAGGGTACGTTACGCTATTGATAACATATCCATTCCCTCATTTTATGAGTTAATTAATATGGTTTTACAAACAGAAAAGCGCTACTACACCCCAGAAGAATATTTGGAATTGGAAGAAAAGGCTGAATATAAAAATGAATACAGAGACGGAGAAATTATACCGATGACAGGGGGAACAACTAACCACAATAAAATTGCACTGGATTTTTGTCGCAAGTTTCCCCTAACAGTCCAAGGTCAAGCTTATGACATATATATGGCTGATGTTAAAGTATCAATACCTCGTCATCGCATTTATACTTATCCTGATATTATAGTCATCAAAGGTAAGCCTATTTACGAGGGAACAGGTACAACAATTATTACTAATCCCTTATTAATTGTTGAAGTCTTATCAAATTCAACTAAAAATTATGACAAAACAGATAAGTTTAAATATTATCGTTCAATTCCTGGTTTTCAAGAATATATTATGATTGACCAGTATAGTTTTGCTGTAGAACAATTTGCAAAGCAAGCAGAAGGTCAATGGATTTTTAAAGAGTATGAAGGTGAAGATGCAGTTTTAGTCTTAGATTCTATCGAATTTCAAATTACCTTGCGTGATATTTACGAGCGAGTTGATTTTGAGTTGATTGAGGAATAAAACTGCGATAACATGGGCATCATTAACCGCAAATGATGCCTATTTGTTGCTCATTACGCCGTCTGTGTAGCAGCCACTTTTGAGTCTGCGGTAGATTTTAACCGGGTAATAGTGGCTTTACGAATGCGATCGCTTTTGCGTACTCCGCCAGTCATCTCGTATTCCCGGCTGTCTTTGCCATACTTTAACACCACACCACTGACTAAGCGCTCTGAGGTTTCGCGAATAGTCTTTTCAAGGGTTTCTATTTTTTCCTTTGCAGAGTCAATGGCAGTTAGCATCATATTATACTGGTCAATCTGGTTGCGGAGTTGCCCGGTTAACTCGGTTAAATGGTTTAAGCTGATGGAATCACCAAAGTCGAGGCTAGAATTAATTGATTTAAATCCGATTACTCTCTGTTCGGTTTTTTCTAGCACGTTAGAACTTCTTTTTTTGCGTGGCATCAATGCACTCCTTTTACTAAACTTATCTTTCTAGAGTGTCTCAATAGAGCAATGTAGTGGTTCAGTAAAACTTGCAAAAAAAGGTGTTTTTTTAAATAAGATTGGATTGCTAGCTAAGTAGTTACACGACAACAGACAATAAATTGTTGAGAATAGACTTGTGTTCTGAACGAATAGACTTGTGTTCTGAACGAATGGACTTGTATTCTGAACAAATGGACTTGTGTTCTGAATGAATGGACTTGTGTTCTGAATGAATGGACTTGTGTTCTGAATGAATGGACTTGTGTTCTGAACGAATGGACTTGTGTTCTGAATGAATGGACTTGTGTTTTGAACAAACAAGAGAGACGCGATAAATCGCCGTCTCTACAAGGCATTTTTGTCATCTATTATAATTTTTATCAAAAAACCCGATCCGAACCGGATTGCACGCAATCGAGAAACGCCATATTTATACCGATTTGAAAAAAGAACGTAACAAATAGACCATACATCTTGTAGAGACGCGATTCATCGCGTCTTGAACTTGAACCAAGGATGTGTTGCAATCATTAATTAAATTGTTATTAGATTTTTTCACGCAATTAAACCGGATTCCTATATAAATCAACCAATATAGCCACAGCCCCTCTTTGCTTGCAGAGAGGGGCTTGTGATATTATTGACCCTCAGAACGGCGATGTGTGGGTAACAGGCTCTTTTTCTGTTTTTCTTGGAGACTGCTGGCTTGTTTCAGCACTGGAATACACTGGTTAATCATCCAGATTAAAACGTCGATTGGTGAGTCTCCTTGCTGAAGGCGATTTTCGGCATTTATGCCAATTAACACTATTTGCACAATTAGCAAGAAAGCGTAGGCGTAGCCCGCACTTCGGCTGCGCCCTTCGGCTACGCTCAGGACAGGCTCAGTGACCATCGTAGACATCGCTCTTTGACTTGCACTTTTACCAGGTTTTTTAGCTGACATCTGAATTCACCTTGTTTTTCGGTTTACAAGGTCAATTATTTTTTTGGGTATTTCCCCAGACACATCCCCCACGCAACGTCTATAATGCTTGTATTGTCAGGTTTTGCGGCTTGGGTAAGCTTGTTTGTTTGGGTAATTCAAAATTATTTGACTGATGTCAAGAAATATTCGTGCAGATGAATCAGTTTTAAAGAATGTACTCAGTCTGGTAGAAGCATTGCTGCAACTGTCGGTAGAGCAAGATTGTGAATCAAAAATTCCGCTTTGCGTTGTCTGGAATGCTGATAAGCTGCGAATTACCGGATATAAAAGCGAACAGACAAGAGGAAACAGAAGCAAAACACCTGAAGTTGGTACAAAAAAGGAATATTTACTCCAACAGATTAAAGATGCTGGCAAAACTTTAAAACTTCCCCCGCAAAAAGCAGAATCTAATGTTTCTCTGGAAAAAAGAGAATTAGACGAGCTTCAAACTGCACTTGACTGGTTGAAAGAGTTGGGAGTGCGAGAAGACCAAAAATCTACAAAGAGTCAAGGTTATTGGAAATTTACCCTGACGCTAAAACATCAGACAGCGACGATAAAAGATAATCTGGAGGTGGTTAAGCAGAAGTGGAAAGAATACCAAAAAGCGAATTTAAAAGAGACATCCCAGGTACAAACAACAGATAATAGCTTGGATTGGCAAGAAATCTGCGGCGCTATGCTGGAAAAGCACAAGCGTCTTACCACAAATGAGTTGCTATTTGCTGATGATGAGATGAAATTTGAGCTAGAGGCAATTCATGTCCCTTTAGCCTTGGTGGAGCGTAACAAACCGAATAAGTGCAGTGAGGATATATCCGCAGAACAAGGTTCGCGGCTTTACGAACCGAGTTATGAAGAGAAGCAGCGATTTGAACATGGGGCTTTTTTAGAGCAAGTTATCCGTGATGGTGTTGGTAAAACTCAAGGACACCGCATCGCTTTAATTGGGGAACCAGGTGCAGGAAAGACTACTCAGTTGCAAACTATAGCTTTTTGGATATTAAACAACAATCTGGGTTTGCCAATTTGGATTTCTTTGGCAGACTTGCAAGGAAAGAGTGTAGAAAATTATCTGCTGCAAGATTGGCTGAAGAATGCTTTAGAAGTGGTGCGTGTAAAAGAAGAACAGGAAAACACTTTCGCAGATTTATTCAAGAATAATCGTGTGTGGTTGTTGTTGGATGCAGCAGATGAAATGTCTTCACTCCAACCATTAACTGAGATTTTCCAGCAGTTGACGGGATGGGTTAAAAATGCGCGGGTTGTGCTGACTTGTCGGGTGAATGTTTGGGAAGCAAACGCCAACGCTTTAGAAAATTTTGAGACGTATCGGTTACTCAATTTTGAATATCCGCAACAAGTGCAAGAGTTTATTGGGCGTTGGTTTTTCAACAAGGATGCAGACAAAGGCAAAAGATTATGGCAGGAATTAGATAAAGCTGAACGTCAGCGCATCCAAGATTTAGTTAAAAATCCTTTGCGGTTAGCGCTGTTGTGTAGCACTTGGCAAGGTTCCGATAAAGGTTTACCGGAAACTAAAGCCGGACTTTATCAGCAGTTTGTGGAAGAGGTTTACAAGTGGAAAGAAAACCGCTTCCCTACCACAGAACAGCAGCAAGAGGAATTAAACGCAGCGTTGGGACGTTTGGCAAAACGGGCAATCGACCAAGAAACGTCACGGTTTCGGCTACGACATAAGTTTGTGCGTGAGGTATTAGGTGATGCAAAACAGCAAAATTCTTTATTTTCGTTAGCGTTAAAGTTGGGATGGCTAAATGAAGTTGGACTAGCTGCGGAATCAGCAACGAAAGAGAAAGTTTACGCTTTCTACCACACCACATTTGAGGAATATTTTGCAGCGTTGGAGATGTCTAATTGGCACGAGTTTCTGAATCATGTTCCCGACAACCCCGCGTTAAGCGTTTATCGCATTTTTGCCCCGCAGTGGAAAGAGGTGATTTTGCTGTGGTTGGGACGTGAGGATGTGGGGAGGAAGGAAAAAGAAGAGTTTATTCAGGCGTTGGTGGAATTTGATGATGGGTGCGGAGAATTCAAAGCTATTGATAGAGTCAGAAGGGGATTTTACGAGTTTCGCGCTTATTTTATTGCTGCTGCGGGGGTTGATGAGTGGAAAAATTCTGTCAACGCAGATGCTATTGTGGCGGAAATAGTTAAATGGAACTTTGGCGAGTTTAAGGTTGAACAAAACGAGTGGGTAGAATTTCTTACACCAATTGCAGAGGGAGCAAGGACAGCACTGCCTCAAACAAATCGCATAAAGGCAATTGATGCTTTGGTGGAGTTAATCGGCAAACCACAACTGGATAATTCTACCCTTAGGCAAGCGGCATTTAGCTTAGAGGAAATTGGCTTTGGCAACTCTACGGCAATTCATGCCTTGGTGAAGTTAATTGGCAAGCCACAGGTAGATAATGGTATCCAACAGCAAGTCCTATATAGCTTAGGGGAAATTAGCTCTGGCAACTCTACAGCAATCGATGTCTTAGTGGAGTTTATCGGCAATTCACAGGTAAATGATTATACCCGAAGCCTAGCGGCAAGAAGCTTAGGGCAAATTGACCCAGGTAACTCTACGGCAATCAATGTCTTAGTGAAGTTAATCCGTAACCCACAAGTAGATTATTATACCCAAAGCCTAGCGGCAAGAAGCTTAGGGGAAATTGACCCAGGTAACTCTACAGCAATTGAGGTATTAGTGGAGTTAATCAGCAAACCACAAGAGGATAATTCTACCCTTAGGCTAGCGGCATCTAGCTTAGGGGAAATTGATCCAGGCAACTCTAGGGCAATTGCTCTTTTGGTGGAGTTAATCGGCAATTCACAAGTAAATGATTATACCCGAAGCCTAGCGGCAAGAAGCTTAGGGGAAATTGACCCAGGTAACTCTACGGCGATTGATGCCTTGGTAGAGTTAATTCGCAACCCACAGGTGGATAATGATACCGTCAGCGAAGCGGCATTTAATTTAGGACAAATTGGCTCTGGGGACTCTAGGGCAATTGATGCTTTGGCAGAGTTAAGCTGCAACTTTCAGGTGGATGATCGTACCCGATGGCGAGCCGTAGAAAGCTTAGGGGAAATTGGCTTTGGCAACTCTAGGGCGATTGATGCCTTGGTAGAGTTAATTCGCAACCCACAGGTGGATCATAATACCGTCAGCGAAGCGGCATTTTACTTAGGACTAATTGGCTCTGGCAACTCTAAGGCAATTGACACCTTGGTAGAGTTAATCCGTAGCCGACGAGTAGACGGTTTTACTCTAAAAGAAGTGGCACAAAGCTTAGGGCGCATTGACCCAGGCAACTCTACAGCGATCACTGCTTTGGTGGAGTTAATTGGTAATTCACAGTTGGATGATTTGATCCGAAGGCTAACGGCATCTAGTTTAGTGGAAATTATCGCAGAGGAACACATGACACCTGTTGTCATTGCTTGGAACAATTACTTATCACCTAAAACTTATAAAAATGACTTTAAGCAATTTTATAATTGCTACGAAGTTATCTGGAAGTGCGCCCAAAGTATGCCCTACCCGGCTTTTTATCAAGCTTGGCATCAACAAGAGAAAGTGAAAGATGGAGAGTAGGAAAGAAAAATACTTCCTCCAGCCAAAACATAAGCGAAATGTAGAAGCAGCAATCCCTTGTAAAGACGCGATTCATAGCATCTCGTAAGCGTCTGGTAAATCTATCGCGTCTAATCTTTCCGCAATCAAGGGTATGCGATCGCCCCTAATAAAACAGATATTGTAAACAGAATGGGAATGCGTAGGCGTAGCCCGCCGCAGGCATCGTTTTTGCGATCGCCCCCCTTGTAGAGACGCGATTCATCGCGTCTTCTTCCTTCCCACCATTTACATAGCGCAAATAATTCCGAGTTTTTTGGGTTGGCGATTACATCAATGCAAAGCAATAATTGCATAAATTTTTGTATCAATCAAAGATGTAATCATGAATAATGATCCTCAACCAGAAAACAACAAACCTAAATACAAAGGTAAATATCGCGTTGATTCAATCCGTTTACCAGCATGGAGTTATGCTAGTAACGCTGGATATTTCGTTACTATTTGCACCGACGGTAAAAAATGCTTTTTTGGTGAGGTTGTACAGGGTGAAATGCACCTATCATCAATTGGAGAAATTGCTCAGAAATTGTGGTATGAGATTCCTAATCATTTTTATAATTGCCAGATAGATTCGTTTTGCGTCATGCCTAATCATATTCATGGGATTTTGATTATTAATCAAATACGAGAAGACGCGATGAATCCACGAAAACAGGAAGAAGACGCGATGAATCGCGTCTCTACAAGGGGGGACGATCAACGGGGTGGGGTTACTGGTTTATTTAATCCGATGTTGTCTAAAAATTCCCTTTCTAAAATTGTTAGGTGGTACAAAGGACGATGTTCATTTGAAATTAATCAAATATATGAAGGTTTTGGATGGCAAGAAAGGTTTCATGACAACATAATTCGTGATGAATTCGCCCTCGATCAAGTTAGACAATATATTATCAATAACCCAATCAATTGGGAACGAGATTGTGAACAACCACACCACCCCTCCTTGTAGAGACGCGATTCATCGCGTCTTCTTGCTAATTCATCGCGCCTAGTACTATTTACGCGTATAACGATGTTTCACCCCAATCGGAAAATATTCTGCATCCCCCATAGACGCTAATGTAACTTGTGGTGTTTGATATTCTACCGGAACATAATTAGCAAACTCGCTATTCAGACGTAGCAGTTGTGAAAGAATAGAAGATGCGATCGCAATTCTTCGCTCTTCACTACCCTCTACCCCTGGTGCTAACTCCACAACTACAGATAAAAATCGATTTTTGTCAGCATCTTCCTTCACCTGCAAGACAAACTTACCCGTCACCCATTCTTGAATTCCTGGTTGTTCTAATCCCACCGTCACATTTTCGGGATAGATATTTGCGCCAAAGTAAGAAACTGTAAAGTTAGAACGACCGAAGACATAAACAAAAGGTAGCTGATGAATACCTCTAGGTAATTCTTGAGTGTCAGAACGCAGATTTTCGAGCGGGTTAAACCCCCATTCTGCTAAAAATTGCAGCATGGCATCATAACTAATTATTCCGCCAGTATCTAAAATGTCATAACGTACTAAGGGAATACCGTTATCTCCCGAAAACAACAATCCGCCATCGTGAACTTCAAAAAAGCGAGTGAAGGGATCGTATTGTACTAGCGTGGGTAAACGCGATTCTCCAAATAAAGCTCTAGCTGCATCGGGATTTTCTGCCAAAAAACGGCGAATGCAGATACTTAACGGGGTTTCATTACCCAAAACTCCCGCATCCGCAGTGCCGTAGAGTGATGCAAAATCATAGCAAGGATTTTGTGAACCAACTCGTTCGCCAACTAAACTCCGCCATTCTTCACTAAATACTTCTCCCGCCATCACTAATTTAATCTGATATTGCTGCCACTCCACACCACGGGCGATACCAGTATCAATTACATCTTTTAAAAATGGCGGGTATCCCAATAACACCACTTGTTCAAATCCTGAACCTAGTTCTTGGACAACTCGCAAGATTTCATCTTTGTTGTTACCAGGAGTAATTACGGTGATGAGATAACCTTTGCTAGCAAGATAACGACAGCAATTAGTGGTAAACATCCCACCTACCCAAGTGCCCAAAGTGAAACAAATCACTGCTAGGGTACGTCTAGTATCTGAATGAAAACTATCGTGAAAAATTTGTTCAAAACGTGTGGAGATTTGGAGTTCATCTGTGAAAAAACGAGGCCAAAATGTCGGTTTACCACTAGAACCTGATGAAGCGGCGATCATATCGCACCCTTCTAGTTGTCCGTTACGGCACAAGTCAGCTAAAGGATAACTCAGTATATAATTTTGTTTAGCGATCGCTGGGAGTTTTTGAAACTCCTCCAAGGTTTGAATAGTCGCGGGATTAATTTCCCTTTCTGCTAAAAAAGCTTTGTAGGCAGGTACATTAGCCGCCACATCATGAAATAAAGTTAAAGCTGCCGAAGTTTGAGTATTGAGATGCCGTTGCAGTATCGTTTCTAGGGGAGTAGACAAAAAATCTTCAAATGCTTTAATTACTTGCTGCTGTCGTGGTTTGCAGTTCATGACGCTTGTTGTTTATCCTGAAAATAGAACCAACACTATTATTTGCTGTGAGTATTCTAGCCGTTATCTGATACCCGCAAAACTCCAGTGATTCTCACCAACATAGATTTACTATAGGAACACCCATCTCCTAATGTTTGGTAGGATATCCGAAAATGAGGGTATGCACGTTGTAGTCATTCAATAAAACATTAATTTATCCTTCAGCACCATGCAACTCTATTGCAGTAGACAACACACAAATAATGGTAGTAACCGCTTTTGTACCCATTGTGGTGAACCATTACCTCTTGCTGTGGGACAGGTTGTGGATAATCGCTATCAAATTATCCGTCATTTAGGGCAGGGCGGCTTTGGACGCACCTATTTGGCAGAGGATATAAGTCAATCCCATCGAACCTGTGTGCTGAAGGAATTTGCACCCCAAGTACAAGAACATCAAGATTTACAAAAAGCTAAAGAGTTATTTGAACGAGAAGCCAATGTTCTGAAAAAACTCCAGCATCCACAGATTCCGCGTTTTCACGCTTCGTTACAAGTTAAAATAGGCGCTAAAGATTTTTTCTTTCTCGTACAAGATTATGTGGATGGTGACAATTACTACCAATTATTAGAACAACGCGAGAGCCAAGGCAAAACTTTCAGTGAAGAGGAAGTAATCACCCTACTGCAACAGATTTTACCTGTATTAGCCTACATCCACTCACAAGATGTTGTTCACCGTGATATCTCTCCCGATAATTTAATTTGGCGGCGTTCTGATAATCTACCCGTGCTGATTGATTTTGGTGGTGTCAAGCAATTGCCAGCTTCTCAAGGTTTTTGGCAGACTAAGTTGGTGGGAAATAATACTTTGCTGGGTAAAAAAGGCTACGCTCCAGAAGAGCAGCTACGGCAAGGTAAAGCCTTTTTTAGTAGTGATTTATACTCTTTGGCGGTTACATCACTGGTATTGCTTACAGGGCAAGAACCGCAAAAATTATACGACAGCTACCAGGGAATTTGGGGTTGGGGAAAACAAATCCGAGTTAGTCCCAAACTGGAAGCGGTGTTAAAAAAGATGGTAGCTTATAAACCGAGCGATCGCTATCAACGAGCCGAGCAAATCCTCAAAGATTTACCATCGTCAAGTGCGACTAAATCAACTGGAAATTCGATTACCAGCAAGATTAAGACGATGGTAGTTGCTCCGGGAAGACAACGCGCCAGCGCTATTGTGAGTAGATTCCAGAACAGAACGCAAGCAATCGCCAAACCGGTATCTTTCCCTCTTTGGATTCGTCCTTTTATGATGAGTTTAGGGGGAACAGCTTTAGTTGTCTTAACCGGTGCCGGTGCTTGGGGAGTAGTAAATGCAGTAATTCGCAGCGTATCTTCAATTACCATCCCATCAATTTCATTACCGCAAATTCCCCAATTCCCAAGCGGTAAACCAGGTAGTGACAAAGGAAAAAACCCTAATCTCCAAGAAATTATCAGTCGTCGCCAACAGCTAGAAATTACTGAAGGATTTTTTATTCCCTTCGTAGACGATTTATTTTATACAAAAAAACCAGAATTAAAGGGACGTAGCCTGACATCTAAACCAGAAGACGCTGGTTTACGAGATGAATGGTCTGGTATCGCTGACGATTTATTGAATAAAATAGAACAGGCAAAGCTCAGTACAGAAGCTCGTCGAAAATTAGGTAAATATAGTCAAAAAGATTACGATACATGGAGACGACAAGCGCGATCCGGCCAATTAGGGAACTATACACTTGAGCAACTGAACAAAGATACAAATGAAAAATTTGATCGGTTGTTTCCTGGTCAGGAGCGTGGGAAACTGAATCAAAAGACCTTCGGTCAAATTTGGTATGCGATCGCAGCCGATCAAGTCAGTAAAGTACAATCTGGCAAGTAAGGAGACTGGCGACTAGGGAAGAATAACAAATGACCAATGACAAATGACCAATGACAAATGACCAAAATATATTGTTATAAAGGACATGAAAATTCCCCAAGTAGTCGCTTTTGTCTCCAGTGTGGTGAAAAATTGTCGGGTGTGCCCATGAGTTATAGTATCCAACCGGGACTAACTTTAGGCGATCGCTATGTAATTGTGCGTCAAATTGGCCAAGGTGGCTTTGGACGGACTTATTTAGCCGAAGATGTCAACCGTTTCCGCGAACTTTGTGTTTTAAAAGAATTTTCCCCCCAAGTTCAAACCGCTTACGTTGTTCAAAAAGCAGAAGAACTGTTTGAGAGAGAAGCGAGTGTTCTCTATAAACTGCAACATCCGCAAATTCCCCGCTTCCGAGAACTGCTGCGGCTCAACTTAGGCGGCAAAGAATATCTGTTTTTGGTGCAAGATTATGTAGAAGGGGAAACTTACAATTCTTTGTTAAATGCGCGATTACAACAAGGTTTGCGCTTTACAGAAGCAGAAGTACGCCAATTATTGCAGCAAATTTTGCCAGTGTTGGAATACATCCACTCACTGGGAGTAATTCATCGAGATATTTCTCCAGATAACTTAATGCTTCGCACTGTTGACAAACTGCCAGTTTTAATTGATTTTGGCGGTGTCAAACAAGTAGTAGCAACCGTAGCTTCCGAATATTACCAACCCGGTATGGTTGCATCTTCCCCATCACCAACCCTATTAGGTAAGGTAGGATTTGCACCCCCAGAACAGATGCAAACTGGGTTAGTATCTCCCCACAGCGACTTATATGCCTTGGCAGCATCAATGTTAGTTTTACTGACAGGGAAACAGCCACAAGAATTAATTGATACCTATAATCTTACCTGGCAGTGGCGACGGGAAGTAAATGTGAGTCCGATTTTGGCACAGGTATTAGATAAAATGCTATCTGCCAGACCAAGCGATCGCTATCAATCAGTTCGTCAAGTAATCGAAGCCCTCAACCCTCCCCCAGCAAACTATCCCCCAACTCAATATCCCACTCCATCACAACCCACATCCGCCACTGTCGCCGTTTCCCCCCCTCCCCCATCCTTCTCATCTCCCCCCTCTCCCTCTTGGTGGACACCAACAAAAACCTTTCTAGTGGCGGCGGGGGTAGCTAGTAGTATTGGATTAATTTGGTGGGGAGTGAATAGCAGCCGCAACGATATCGGGGAAGTTCAACCAACTCCCACAGCCAGCCCGACTCCAACCAGTAACCAGCCAACCGATCCCTTAGCGCAATATTCACCAGCAGAACGGCAGCGTAAAGAAAAATTAAACGATCGCCGTCAACAGTTGGGGATTAACTCTAACTTCTACGTGAACTTGGTGAATCAAGTTTTTTGGGACAGAAACCCTAGTGTACGTGGACGCACTCTCAGCGATGGGAATGAAGATGAGGGTTTACGGGCAGAATGGGATAAAACAGCCTCAGAATTGCTCGAAAAACTAGCACCCCTGAGTTCCAACACCCGCCGACAACTGGGAACTTACACAACTGCTGAACGCGATCGCTGGAAAGTAGAGGTCAACAAAATCAACGTTGGTAGTCGTTCTTTGTATGATTTGGGAGACGCTGCATTTTTAAGTGTATTCCCTGAACAACGTGGTAAAGATTTCCGAGATCAGCCCATTGGACAAGTTTGGTACGGTTTCGTTAGCGATAAACTCAGTGCGATCCTATCCGGTAGCGCTTTCCAGAAACTTGTCTTTGATCAGGGTGCTACTGGCAAAACAGTCAACGGTACTCTTCAATCTGGTAGTGGCAAAGTATTCATTGCTGGACTTGCTAAAAATCAATCTCTGGAATTGAAACTAGAAGCAAATTCCCAAGTTTTATTATCAGTCTATTCACCCTCTGGCAAAATCCAATTCTTAGAAGATTCTACCAAGCGTAGTTTATCAACTAAATTACCAGAAAACGGATTTTACGAGTTTGTCGTGGTTTCCACTGCATCGAAATCAGTAGACTATGAACTCACTATTACAGCAGAAAATCCCACTCCTTCCCCATCGCCAACACCTACGCCAACGTCTACACCCACGGAAACACCCACACCTGAACCTACACCAACGTCCACTCCCACAGAAACCCCCACACCTGAATCTACACCTACGCCTAGTGCTGAGGTGACTCCCCAGAAGAATTAAAAATATCGGAGAAACCCAATTAGATAAGTTGATTCGCTAAAACCTTGCAATCCCACTCCCAATAGGGTTCGGTTAAGGTTTTTTGATGAAAATTCTAGATCGCAAAGACGCGATAAATCGCCGTCTCTACAATAATCAGTCCTTTGTAGAGACGGCGATTCATCGCGTCTCTTGTCTTAACCGAACCGTATTGATCCCACTCCTTAAACGGGTGGGAGTATCAAAATCCCATAGAAAACAATTTACCAATTTGGGCCAAATCGACATTTCCACCACTGATGATGACACCAATCCTCGACTCTGGTGCTGTCACCACACCTTCGAGTAAGGCTGCGGCTGCAAGCACTCCGGTGGGTTCAACGACAATTTTTAGACGTTCCCATAAGAAAAACATGGTGCGAAGAATTGCTTCTTCCGATACCGTTACCATATCATCGACGTAATGCAGCACCAAGGGGAAAGTAATTTTACCAAGGCTAGGAGTCCGCGCACCATCAGCGATAGTATCAGGATTTTTGACTGTTTGCAGGGTTTTGGTGTGAAAAGAGCGGGTAGCATCGTCGGCGATCGCTGGTTCTACCCCGATGACTTTACAATTGGGTAAAAGTGACTTAGCTGCGATCGCACATCCTGAAAGTAATCCGCCACCGCCACAACAAACTAACAGCAAGTCCAATTCACCAACTTCTTGGATCAGTTCTAAAGCAGTTGTTCCTTGTCCAGCGACTACATGGGGATGATCGTAAGGGGGAATGAGTGTCAAAGAACGCTCACCTGCTAGATTTTGGGCTAATTCTTCTCGGTTTGTTGCTTGGCGATTGTATAAAATTATTTCTGCACCATAGCCACGAGTTGCAGTTTGTTTGACAATGGGTGCATCATCAGGCATGACAATAGTGGTGGGAATATTGAGGATTTTTCCAGCTAGAGCGATCGCTTGGGCATGATTTCCTGATGAATAGGTGATAACGCCTGTTTGTTTTTGGGCTACCGATAGTTGTGCTAAGGCATTGTACGCCCCTCTAAATTTAAATGCCCCAGTGCGTTGAAAGTTTTCGCATTTAAAGAATACTTGGCTATTGGTGCGATCGTTAACCATTCTAGAAGTTAGCACAGGCGTGCGATGGGAAATCCCTAAAATTCGCTCTTGTGCTGCTTGCACATCAGTTATAGTAACGGAATTAGGTTGTGACATTAATGACAATATTAATTATTTTGGCTGTTGTTTATATAGATACAGATTTTTATATTTGCGTCTCTTATGCTTGATTGAAGCATACTCGTTTCAGGTAGATAGCATCATTTATTGTCTGCATAAAAATAGCTACAGCAAACATTATATATTGCTGTAGTTAAATTTATAAAACTTAAATTAATTAACTCACATTCGCCATTTTTCTAGCATGAATAAAACATCTGAAAGTCGGCAAAAAAAAACTGCTCTAATTACAGGAGCTGCTAGTGGGATAGGCTATCAATTAACCCAGATTTTTGCTCGTCATGGTTATAATCTGGTGTTAGTCGATAAGAATGAACAAAAACTTACCGAAATCATAAATGAATTTCCGCAAAAGTTTGGGATTTTTGTGAAAATTTTGACTAAGGATTTATCCATCCCAACATCTCCAGAAGAAATTTTTAGAGAACTCCAGCAAGAATCAATCAAAATTGATGTGCTGGTTAACAATGCTGGCTTTGGTACTTATGGAGCATTTAGCGAAACAGACCTGAGTATTGAACTGCAAATGCTCCAGGTAAATATGGTGACATTGACTCATTTAACAAAGCTATTTCTCAAAGATATGGTCGAGCAAGACTATGGGAAAATATTAAATGTAGCCTCAGCAGCAGCTTTTCAACCGGGGCCTCTAATGGCAGTTTATTTTGCTACTAAAGCCTATGTCTTATCATTTTCAGAAGCGATCGCTAATGAATTAGAGGGTACTGGTGTTAGCGTGACTGTTCTTTGTCCCGGGCCAACAGCATCGGAATTTCAACAAACTGCTGCAATGGAGGATTCCAAAATTGCTAACGTTAACAGAATGATGGATACGGAAACCGTTGCTAAGATTGGTTATCGAGGTTTAATGAAAAATAAAACTGTTGTTGTTCCTGGGATGAGAAATAAAATATTGACCGAAAGCGTCAGATTTACACCCAGAAATCTAGTCACAAAGGTTGTGAGAAGTATGCACGAACTCAAGAAAAATAGGTAGCTAGTCACTTTTCTTATATAACAAAGTGGACAAGGGCATCTACCGAGAACTAGATGGATTAGCCATCCAACACTTCTGCCACAACTGCGTTACTGAAAGTTTTTGTTGTGAAGCCCACAGAATATCAGGACTTACGCCTGGAGTTTAGACTAAGCCATGCAAAATGACCCAGCAGGGCTGAGTTAATCAGAGACTTAGCAAAAGTATGAATAATCTTAGGTATTAAACAGC
>NZ_JBALEQ010000139.1:0-16399 GCF_036917775.1 Nostoc sp. | reverse complement strand
GCTAAATCATTGAGGAGCCGTGTAATGGGAAACTATTACGCACGGTTTTGAAGACCAACGGGGTTGGTGACAACCTCGTTGAGTTTACTCCAAATTCAGTGGGAGACTTACGGCGTAATAGTTAAAGAGGAATCTATTTACCAAAATTTTTACGCACCTTGAAAGGGCTAGTCTTACTTTATTATTTTAGCGATCACAACCAAAAATACTAATACCACCATCCCTCCCCTTGCCTCTTTAGAAAAATCTAGAGACGGAAGATAGCAGGATGCTTGCGAGTATTGACCGAATAATGTCAGGATGAATCTGCCTGATCTGAATCAAAGTTAAAACTTATTTTACCTTGTAAAAATTTTATGGTTAGAGGATTGAGAGTTAGTATGCTGCTATTGGCAGTTATGGGAAATCTGATGTGGTCATTTAGTGCCAAGGCAAATTTTAACGGCAAACTCACTGTAGAAATTGATGGCTTGAAGAATAAACAAGGACAAGTGTGTGCCAGTATATTTTCCAGCAGTGAAGGATTTCCTAGCGATCGCGATCGCGGCTTCCAAAAGCAGTGTACCAAGATAACTGACACTCCCTTACCCATTACCTTTGAGAACTTGAAAGCAGGTAGTTACGCCGTTGCTGTCTTCCACGATCAAAATAATGACCGCATTCTCAACAGTAATGTTTTTGGTATCCCAAAAGAAGGCTTTGGATTTTCCAGAAATCCAGAAATTCGCACAGGTGCGCCCAAATTTAGCGAAGCAGCATTTTTAGTAGCAGGCCCAAACACTAATATCCAAATTCAGTTGAAATATTTTTAGGCTTATTCTCGTGCATCGTTGTGTGAATCTTCTGGTAAACCTTGTTGTTCCGGTAAGCCACGCATTCGATTCATCTGAGTTAAAGCATATCGTGCTGTTGCTTGCACTTCGGGATCTGGGTCATCTAATGCATGGCGCAACATCTGGCTCATTTGACCCATCATGTCATAAACGCGCGTCAAGTCTCGGATCGCATTTTGCCGTACTTGGGGACTTTCGTCTTGCATTGAAATTGCTAAACCCCGGTTCATCGGTTTGAGTGTGCGGATACCAATTTCTGCTAAAGCTGCCAAAATTAAGCTGCTTTCTTGAGAATCAGCATCAATCATTAGGTCAACCATTGGCTGAATTGCCCGTGAATCTCCCTGCTGACCCAAATCCCAAATAGCCTTGCGTCGCTTCGTTGGGTCAGAACTGCGTAAGTCTTGAATTAATTCGTCAACGATATTGAGTTTGGCAAGCCGAGAAGTTTTTTCTGGTAGTAGTAATTGTGTGGCTAGCGGTGGCGTAGTTGTTTCTGGATTAGTTACAGTCTCTGGTGGGGGTGGTATCATCGTTTTTTTGTTAGCTTCACTCAATCTTTTAGTATCTGATATTTCGGACTTTTGCACTTGTTTAATCTGACGAAACCGTCTCATCAGGTAAATAAGTGCGCCAATACTTCCTAAAACTCCGATGGCAAATATAAACCACCAGATAAAACCTTTCTCAGTTGGCTTGGGTTTTACAGTCGGTTTTGAATTTGAATTAGGAAAAGTGACTATTGGAGAGGTGGCAATCTGATTTTTGGCAACTAAAGCTGCTTGCAGCCTCCTCCTAGTTGCTAGACCAGCAAGTCCATCTACTTTTAAACCCTTTGCTTTCTGGAATTTAGCTACAGCGATTTCTGTACTAGCGTTGTACTGTCCATCTACCACGCCATTGTAATATCCCAACTGTTTTAATTGGGTTTGTAATCTCTGCACATCTGATTTTTGGCTACCATATCTCAATACAGCTGGACTAGCGGTACCTGTCGAACTAGCTTGTGCCAGTTCTAAAATTTCAGGCGCTAGATTCGGTGTGGCTGTACTTGCGCGATTTGGGTAAAAACTCACGCAAGAAAAACAGGTAAATATCAGAATTGAGGAACGGCATAGCCTCATATTGAAAGTTTCAGCCTGAACGTGCTTTTGAAGTCTTCGATACCACAATACCTTCTAGATGACAAAATGTTAACTGTCATTGGGTATTGGGTGTTGTCTCTAATCACCCTCACCTATACTTAACGAGTTGGGACTAAATTTCTGGTTCAGATTCTCTAACTGCTAGGCTTACAGGGTTCAATTTTTTAACAGATGAATCTAAAACTGGTTGCTGTATATTAGCTATTTCGCCGACAGTAAGTGTGTCGTTTTGCGCTCCTAAAGCATCACGTTGGTTAATGAGATAGATGCTAATTAAAGTGAGGAAAACACCTATCCACTGCACTGGACTGAGGACTTCTGAGAGAAAGAGATTGCCGAATAGTAGGGCAAAGACGGGCGTAAGGAAGGTAAGAGAACTAAGACTAGTGAGACTGCCACTAGAGGCAAAGTAGAAGAATAACCCGTAGGCGATCGCACTGCCAAAAACAGTAGCATAACTCAAAGCCACTAAATCAGATCCTCCCAGATTTTCCCACTGCTGAGATTCCACAACTGACGAAATTCCCCATAGTGGTAATCCCCCCAAAATCATGTGCCATCCCGTAGCGGTTACTGGGTCAGCATACCGACACACAAACCGAATCAGCACTGTTCCCACAGCCATTGATAAGGCTGCCAATAGCATCAACCACTCACCACTAGCAAACAAGTCTTGCCAGTTGCCAATTGTGATATTTGCGCCCGAGTCGAGAATATGTAAAATCCACTCATCAGGTAAGCCAATTAAACTAATGCCTGTGACTCCCAAACCTAACCCCAGCCATCCCCAAAAACCAATGTGTTCTTGAAATAGCCACAACGACAGCAATGCTACTGCCAAGGGTTGCGAGTCAATCATCACAGACCCTAACCCCGCACTGGTTTTAACTAATCCCTCAGCCAAAAAGCCTTGAAATAACGTCCCATCTATGAGGGCAAATAAGGCAATCCACAGCCATGCAGCCCAACCCTTGGGCTGGGGTTTACCCATGAATGCTGCTGCAATCAGAATTAACATCCCTGCTGGTATCAGGCGCACTCCCGCCATGAATAGCGGTGTGGTGTGGGGTATCACTCCTTTCATGGCTACCATTGCCGTCCCCCATAGGAAAAAGGGCGCAATTAACAAGAGAGGGGCGAAGGGAAGTCGAGATGCACTGAGTTTCAGTTGCATGGGTTTGCTGATGCCTTTGTTTAACAAGCGCAAAAATTGCTTTACCCAATTTTACCGAATTATGTAGTTTTGCGATCGCTTCTGGCAGGTGCTTTACAACGTCGTGTAGCGTCTCAATGATCAGGAAAGAATACTCAGGTGTAGCTTAGGTTACAGATGGTTGAATATGTTTTTAATGAGACAGATAGCTTAAAAAAGCTTTATCAGTTAACAAACGCAAATGCTTAAAGTTAGGCACTTTTGCCAAAAGTTCAGCATTTTTACTTCTTTTTTTATATCTGTGTCGAGCCAGTTACTCAAACTTTGTCCACATGAGCAACTGGCTTGTTTCCCTGCACCTGAAGCGGTTGAAGACAGAAAAACAAGCAGTCTCAACTGCTTTCTTGAGATTTTATATTTATAGAAGGATACCTAAGTTTTCCCGGCTTAGGTATCCGATTAGCAACATAACCTATTAAATAGATTGTTAACTATATTCTAATTACTAATTTTAATTTTTAAATGCTTCTTAGGACACTTTATAAATTGCTCCTTAAGTAGGATGCCAGAATTATAAATAAGGTTTACTTTAATTCAAAAAGCATCTTTATCAAAACAGAATTCAAAAGCCAAGATTCATTCATGATTTTAACCGAAAAAGCGGATAGCGTTGAGTAAAGCCTGCAAAGAAGAAAACTATGCGGAGCATCCTGTCGAGAGTATATTGATTATGACTGCTGAATTCTTCTTTAACTGCTAAATCTTGTTTTGTAACAGGTGCGTTACATTCTGTTAACGCACCCTACTTTCTAAAAGAATTGAGCAACCTTAAATTTTTCTAAAAGGTTTTTCTAAATTTGCTACTAATTTAACTCCAAATTCTTCCTCAAACACTCCTTTTTTATAATCTAAACTCCAAAGTTCTAAAGCACAGTCATCATCAGCTTGAGATGCAGAAATCAGCAGATTTACCTGTCGAAGTTGTTGATAATACTCACATTGCACTTGAGATATCGCCCCAATTTGTCGTCTATCTAGTGCCACTGCCAATCTGAGAATTGCACTCAATTGACTAACCATTTGGCACTGCTCTTTAGTCAGCAGACTCTGGTAAATTTCATGTTTTTTCTTGGGCGGTGATTTGCGATGATAACGTGCTAAGTTGGCTATGATTTCAATCTCGGTTTCTGTATAACCAAGTAATTCACCATTGCGAATTAGATAATAAGAGTGCTTGTGATGAGACGAATGACTGACATAATGACCGCAATTGTGTAATATTGCAGCTGCCCATAGCAATTGTCGCTCGTCAGATCCCCAGTGATGTAATGTACCTTGAGTTTGATCAAATAGACTCTTGGCAAATTTGGCGACGCGATCGCTATACTCTAAGTTAACGTGGTATTTATTAGCGATTTTTAAAACATTCCGTTCTCGAACTGAACTTTGGTAGCGTAGCTTATCTTCAATTAAGCCGTGGGCTAACATCCAGTCTACAATTACGCCTTCCCGCAGAGAACGCTCACAAATTGTGATCGATTCACTGCCTAAAAGGGTCATCGCTTCCTGTAATATTACTGCACCAGCCAGTATAACTTCAGACCGCTTGTCTGGCATTCCCGGAATTGCAGACTTTTCGGAATTACTCAGTTTCCGCAAGCGATTTACCAACTCTCGCAAGTCTTTAAGACTAAACTGATAGCCATTGAGAGTGGAAGGAATAACACCTGACTTTTCTCGTGCATGAATCATCGCTAGGGTTTCAATCGTGCCAGATGTACCCACCAAACGGGGAGATTCCCCTAACTGGAAATTTGCCAATACCTCATCCACGGAACGTTCTAACATACCGCGTGTATAGGATTGCAAATACAGAAACTCTGTGTTGCTGATGGGATCGGTAGTGATTAACTCGCTAGTGAGTCGCACTGCACCAACTTTGGTACTGGTGAGAGTGCGCGCTTGGTGACTATCACCCAAAATTAATTCTGTGGAACCACCGCCAATATCAATAATGGTATGGGGTTGGTTGTGAAATTCCATTCCCGAAAGCACGCCAAGGTAGATTCGTCGCGCTTCTTCTTGACCAGAAATCAAGTCAACGCTTAAACCCAATTCCTTTTCTACTCTGTGCAAAAAATCTTTACCATTGGGGGCTTCGCGCACAGCACTAGTCGCCACAGCAATGATTGTTTCAGCATTGATAGTTTTGGCAACTTCTTGAAAGCGTCCACAAGCCGCGATCGCCTTTTTAATGATCTCTGGTTTGAGTTCTCCAGTGGTAAGATTGCGATCGCCTAGTCTCACAGTTTCTTTTTCTCTGGCGATAATGCTAAAGGCTGGTAGCGTGGGGTCAATTTTAACTACTACCATGTGTAGAGAATTTGTTCCCAGGTCAATGGCAGCAATAATCCGATGTTGGTTAGGTGGTTGAGTTGCAGAACTCTCCCAGCTAGCCGAAACTAAATTCTGCATCTAGTTTTCTCTCTTTATAAGAAACGGTGGTATGTCGGGGTAGCTGGCACTGATATTTATTGCAACGCACTTACTCAAACTGAATGCTGAGTAAATTAAAAAATACTCAGCAATCGCAACTCAGTTTCGTCGAGGGCAACTGAGCTAAGTATATTCACCTTAATGCGTCTAACGCTAGTGACTATTAAAAGATATTTAAAGTTGCCACTTTGGGTGATGTTTTTACAAATAACAAATAACGTTATTCTATAGATGTAAAGATGTGTGAACTCATCTATCTAGAGTTATTTGTTGATTTCTATGTTAACGATGCCAGAACGCCCCCAGTTACCAGTTTGGCTTGTAATTATCCGGCTTTTACGCTGGCATAAACCAGAAGGACGGTTAATTTTAATGATTCCTGCTCTTTGGGCAGTGTTTTTAGCAGCTTCTGGGAAACCGCCTTTACCTCTGGTTGGTGTAATTATATTGGGTACTCTGGCCACAAGTGCGGCGGGATGTGTTGTCAATGATTTATGGGATCGGGATATCGATCCAGAAGTCGAGAGAACACGCGATCGCCCCCTTGCTTCTCGCGCTTTGTCTGTGAAAGTTGGGATTGTAGTTGCGATCGTATCACTAATATGTGCAGCTATCCTGGCCCTTTACCTTAACCCCCTAAGTTTCTGGTTATGTGTAGCAGCAGTGCCCGTAATTGTCCTTTATCCAGGCGCAAAGCGAGTGTTTCCTGTGCCGCAACTGGTACTTTCCATCGCTTGGGGTTTTGGGGTGTTGATTAGCTGGAGTGCAGTTACTCAAACCATCACTCAACCAACTTGGTTACTTTGGGGCGCGACTGTACTGTGGACATTGGGATTTGATACAGTTTATGCCATGAGCGACAAGGAAGACGATCGCCGCATTGGTGTTAATTCAAGCGCCCTATTTTTTGGGAATTATGCCCCTGTAGCTATTGGAATTTTCTTTGCTGGCACAATCTTGTTATTGGCTTGGTTAGGTTTAATCATAAATCTGCACTTAGCCTTTTGGATTAGCCTTGCAGTTGCTACTATGGGATGGGTTTGGCAATCTCTGCGATTAAGACAGCGAGATTTACCTAATTCTGTTTATGGTAAGATGTTCCAGCAAAACGTGTGGATTGGTTTTATTTTACTTGTTGGGATGATCGCTGGATCTTTTTAATCAGTAAAAAGAGAATTTTCATAACTTTGATTATGGGATTTTTCATTGAAGTGTACTTTGAAGTCGAAGCAACTGTGCGTCTATAAAGTTTAGACAAATAATATTTATGAGTTTTTCTATGAGTAAATTATTTGATTCCTTTAGCCCATTAATTCAGTATATGCGTACTTGGGCAGCAATAAGTCTGCTATGTTTAGTTGTCACCTGGTCATTTCCTGCACAAGCTGCTAGCCGGATTGATCCACAATTAGAACAGCAAGTCTTACAAATTATCCGCGAACATCCACAGGCAATTATTGAATCTGTTCAAGTTTATCAGCAGCAGCAACAACAAAAACTCAAGCAAGCACAGCAAGGATTTTTACAAGATTTAAAGACGAATCCTCAAACAGTGATTGGTGAATCTCCCACCACAGGTTCAACTAAATCAAAAACTGTGCTAATAGAATTTTCCGATTTTCAATGTCCCTACTGTGCCGAGGCGCATAAAACATTGAAACAATTGTTATTAAAGTATCCAGATAAATTAAAATTAGTTTACAAGAATTTACCACTAATTTCAATTCATGCTGAAGCATTACCATCTGCAACAGCAGCTTGGGCAGCATATCAACAGGGCAAATTTTGGGAATATCATGATGCGCTATTTACTAATCAAAAGCAACTCGGTGAGGCGTTATATTTAGATATTGCTAAAAAACTGAATCTAGATTTAGGTAAATTTAAACGCGATCTTACTCTTGCTACTCCCGCAATTACAAAAGATATCCAATTAGCAGAGAAGTTGGGTGTTTCTGGCACACCTTTCTTTGTCATTAATAGTCCAACTTTTTCAGGAGTTGCACAGCTAGCGGATATCGAAAATATATTGACTGCTGCTAAGTAAATTAGTGTGTTTGAAAATAACCTCTCACTGTTTAAATAACTAGGTGTAAATAAGTTCAAGCTTGTAAGGATATTACTTTATAAGTACTCTTTCAGATTCACATTTTGATATTCTAAATATTTATTCTTTAATTCCTCTGGAATAGGAATAGGACGACTATTTTGTAAACTGACAAAAGCTCCTTTTTGACTGGCTACTGCTGCTAACTGATTATTAGATAAAATTTCAGCTTGTACAGTCCACTTTAACCGTCCTAAATTACTTAGCCATAAACGTCCAATTACTTGGTCAATAATTTTTATCGGACGTTTATATTCAATTTCAGTTCCAGCTAGAACAGGTGCATATCCTTGATCAATTTGTTGATTCAGGTGCCAATGTTCATCTAAAAACTTTAAACGTAAATCCTCTAACCACCTGATATATACAATATTGCTTACGATTCCCATAAAGTCAATGTCGTATGTTCTTACAGGAATTTCTAATACTACTTCTAAGGGTCTGTGCAAACTGTTATTTACTAGCATTATTTCTCTTGAGATTTTAAAACCGATCGGTCTGTAAAATTAGAAAAAATTTTACTTTTTCAAGTAGTGGGTAATTATTAATTGCTTAACAACCCATTAGCCACAATAATTTCAAACTTCTACTTTGTAGTTTAAGGTTAACTCGTCGCCAGGTAAACCCCTAATACCCCAGTTAGCTTTGGGTGTTTCAAAAATTGTGATTTCAATATCGTCTATAGGAATATTGAATTTTTCATTGATATTTTTAATCAGTAGGCGGATTAACTCTTTTTTTGTTTCCACTGAGCGTCCCTCAAACATACTAATTTCGATAACCAAATAATTATCTGTTCTATCAGATGGATAGTAAAAATCTGATATATCCAGTGGGAAAAAACGGTGAAATCTTTTTTCAGGGGCAATCTGTAAAACCTCTATAAGGGAGGTATGGATTACTTTTGATAGCTCCGTTTTAATAGGATTTAATTTGTCAGCTAAAGAGTATACTTTGATTTGTACCATACATTTAAAGGTGAGTTTCCAAGTATTGATTCAAGTGATTAATTACCCTGTTCATGTGAATTGAATCTCCATAAAGCTTACTCATCATTATGGCCCCTTCCAGCGTTGCAATTATGACGGTGGCAATTTCATCAGCACTTACTTCAGAGCGAATTTCACCCTTGGCAATTCCCGTTTCAATAATTCGACGAATTAGATGCAGCCAAGAGTTCATCGCCTGTTGAGCGCGTTCCCGCAACGCCGGATGAGCATCATCGCTTTCCACAGCAGTATTCAGCAGTGGGCACCCTCCTTTGATAGGTGGATTTTCTGCGAAGCTACTAAATACCCCAATGATTGCTTGCAGGCGTTCTACTGCATGGCGTTTGCTTCGCAATGCAAATCTAATATGCTGTTTAATGTGAGCGATCGCAAAATCAAAAGCCTGTAATGCGAGATCGTCTTTGCTTTGAAAGTGATTGTAAATTCCTCCTTTCTGCAATCCAGTCACACGCATAATGTCTGACATTGATGAGCCTGCATACCCCTGTTGGTTAAACAGTTCGGCTGCTTGCTGGAGAATTCTACTTTTTGTTTCTTCGCCTTTGGACATTACAGCGATTTATTAGACTAGGGAGTCGTGTAGTTTATTGAATTATAAATTACAGACCATTTGGTCTGTAATTTACATCATTATACATACTTGTGAGTCAAGTATTTTTTGTAGTCCAGAAAACGGAGACTTCACTCGGTTATAAACGCCGTTAGTTTTGATGCTACCTCCACTCTAAGTAATGAGATGCTTTTTTTGAGAATCAACAGAAGTTTCAGTAGTAATATTGGCGATTTGAGCTTGACCAAACAGGATTTTAACGGGGTTGTAAAAAACAAAATTTCCATGAGTCATTAGACTTGCGGTGTATTATCCAGAAAATATAGCGATATACAAAACGAATACGCTGGACGTTTGATCGTGTTTACAAGTAAAATACGGTAAGTACATAGCTTTACCGGCTTTTAAATGTAAAACCGCAGAAAAACCAGTAAGAAGTTGATTTAGTAAAACAACTGACCCATAAGCAGTTATAAAAGTCTGTTTCAGCTAAATGTCAGTTGTCATACTTCCAAAAACTTTCAGACAGGTTTTAAGTTGTCCAGTAATTCTCTGCCCTAATTTTTAGCTAGATAAACCTTTCTTTGTGTCACTCATCCTTTGAGAAACACAATAATTTGCCATGACTAGCTCTATCACTGGGCTGTAATTCGGCTGAGTTATTGCTCTCTAGTAGTGAAGCTCTGGCTGACTTTCTTAAACCCCCAAAGAGTATGCACTATTTATCACTACCATTCTTAAGCTTCTTCGTTGGCATCATAGTTGGTTTGACGGGAATTGGGGGAGCCTCTCTCATTACCCCAATGTTGATTTTTGTTTTTCAGGTTCCGCCTTCCATCGCAGTGAGTTCTGATGTTGTAGCTGCCACATTGATGAAGATTGTTGGTAGCGTCAAGCATTGGGAACAGAAAACTCTGGATACAGAAGTTGTCAAATGGCTGGCATTCGGAAGTGTTCCAGGCTCACTGTTTGGGGTGGGAATTTTGCACGTTCTTAAACGTACAGGTGAGTATAATCTGGATAACATCTTGCTCCGTTTGCTTGGTGTGATGATTTTGCTAGTCACAGTGTTAGCACTAGTGCAATTGTTGTTATTAACTTTTTTACCCAAATTCAATTTACCCGAACTACCAAAGTTGGACTTAGAAACTAACTTTGGCCGCTTCCTAACAATCACTTTGGGGGCCATTTTAGGCTGTTTAGTTGGTCTAACTAGCGTCTCATCAGGTTCAATGTTTGCCCTAGTGCTGATTGGGTTTTTCCGTTTAGATGCACGGAAGCTAGTGGGTACTGATATCTCACACGCAGCAATTTTACTCGTATTTACAGCCCTTGGTCATCTCAGCTTAGGAACAGTTGATTGGAATTTGGTAATACCTATCTGGCTCGGCTCTGTACCAGGAGTTCTGCTAGGTGCTAAAATCTGCCAAGTAGCTCCCCAACGCCCACTACGGTTTATTATTTACGCCATTTTGATGATGGTGAGTTGGAAATTAGTTCATCAAGTCTAACCAAATTGAGATTTTAGATTCCAAATCCAGCATTCAACATCCAACATTGATTAACTTCTCACCCAAGGTAGTAGAGTGAATGTACCTCGCTCATACATAATGAACAGACCCAAGCCGACTAACACAAAAGGTACAGCAGCTTTACCGTAGCGACTTAAAATATAAGCAATGGTAGGTTGACGACTTAAAAAATAAGCGATCGCACACCAAACCCCTACCATGATAAAAAATATACCTAAAATTATTCCCAAACTGGCTAGGTCATGACCAGCGAACAAAGGGATATATATACTAATATTGTCACCCCCATTAGCGATCGTTACTGCTGCCACTTTATAGGTTTGAGGGTGCAAAACACTCAAAATAAAAGACAATATCGGGTTAGTAGGCGTAGGCTGATTAAAATCACTACTGACTGTCTGAACTGTTATAGTTTCTTCTTTTCTATATATTAATTGTTGAATACCAATTGCTATTGGTAGCAATCCTAGCAATCCTATCCATTCTCGCTGTACGACCAATCCACCAAAAAATCCTGGTAAGCTAGCGATGATAATGGCTGAAAAACCCAGATATTGACCGAGTAAGATATGCCGCCGCCGAAAATTAACATCTATCTGTGAAAAAAATATTAACAAGATAATGATGTCATCTATGTTAGTGGCCATGAAGGCAATAATCCCTTCACTGAAGACTGTCCCTAACTTACTCATGCTGGATTTTTAGAACCTACGATTTCTCACCATACCAAATTAACCTTTCAATACCCATTCCCTATCTTATCAGTCTCAAGACCTAAAAACTGCTGTAAAACATGAACGAATTAGTTACTGCAATTACTACAGGGGCAATTGCGTTCATTGCCACTAATATTGATGATATTGTCATTTTATTATTGTTTTTTTCTCAAATAAATACTAGCCTTCGTCCTCGGCATATAGTTGCTGGTCAATTTCTAGGTTTTACAGTTCTGCTAATCCTTAGTCTTCCTGGTTTATTTGGTGGGTTAGTATTATCGAAAAACTGGATTGGATTACTTGGTTTATTACCAATGTCCATAGGTATCAGTAGTTTGGTGAATCAGGAAGAAGATTCATCAAAAGAAGTTGTTGCTACGACAGAAGAGGCTGAAGTATCTACAATGACGAGTTTTTTTTCTCCCCAAAGTTATAGTGTGGCAGCCGTTACACTTGCCAATGGTAGCGATAACGTTAGTGTCTACGTGCCTTTATTTGCTAGCAGCAACTTAGAGAGTTTTGTGGTAATTATCGGATTATTTTTTCTATTGTTAGGAATTTGGTGCTATGGGGCATACAAATTAACTCACTACAGAGTAATAGCTGATATATTGACTCGCTATATTAATAATTTTGTGCCTTTTATTCTTATAGGATTAGGCGCTTTTATTGTATTGAAAAGTGAAGCTTTGAGCTTAATAAAGCTAGCCGCTTGTTGTTTCTGTTTGGTAATTTTGGTGAAAAATAATGAAAGTGTAGATGAAATCGGCGAAAATTCTAAGTAAGTGGGCGTGAATAATAAAAGGTTTGTAGTGAGGGCTTTAGCCCTATTTTAAGGGCTGTTCACGTTGGCGTAGCCTCTCGTAGAGAAGCGTTCCTCCAGGGCAGACCTCACTACGAGCCAATTTAATTAATTTTCTATTATTTGACTTCCTTAAAATTGTTATGCAGAATCAAACTTTACTCAACCACTCATTCTCTTCTGGATCTTTGAATAGTGAGGTGCTGAGGTAGCGTTCGCCGAAGCTAGGCTGGATCATGACGATTAGACGACCTGCATTTTCTGGACGTTGTGCTACTTGAATAGCCGCATATAAAGCAGCGCCAGTAGAAATGCCCGATAACAATCCTTCTTCTTTTGCTAGGCGACGGCTGTAAGCGATCGCTTGCTCATCTGCTACCTGAATCACTTCATCCACCACTTCTGGACGATAAATTGCTGGGACAAATCCCGCGCCGATACCCTGAATTTTGTGGGGCCCTGATTTCCCACCTGTTAATACCGGACTGCTGCTTGGTTCAACCGCGATCGCTTGAAAACTTGGCTTCCGTCCTTTAATAACTTCTGCAACTCCTGTAATCGTCCCACCGGTACCCACTCCCGCCACTAGAATATCCACCTCTCCATCGGTATCATTCCAGATTTCTTCGGCTGTGGTTTCGGCGTGAACTTTCGGGTTGGCGGGGTTGCGAAACTGCTGCAACATATAAGCATTGGGCGTTTTAGCTACAAGCTGCTCTGCATGAGCGATCGCTCCTCGCATCCCTTCTACACCTGGCGTTAACTCTAATTGAGCGCCATAAGCTTTGAGCATTGATCGTCTTTCGTGGCTCATTGTGTCAGGCATCGTTAGAATAAGATGGTACCCCTTAGCGGCCGCCACCATCGCTAGGGCAATTCCTGTATTTCCAGAAGTTGGCTCTACTAAAATAGTTTTTCCGGGGTGAATCAAGCCTGCTTCTTCTGCCGCTTCCACCATACTCGCGCCAATCCGATCTTTCACAGAAGATGCTGGATTCATGCTTTCTAGCTTCACCACAATCCGAGCAACCGCTCCTGAAGCTTGGGGAATTTTGTTTAATTGAACTAAAGGAGTTCGGCCGATTAACTCTGTGATATCTTTCGCTATCCGCATGATGAATACTCCGTCGTGTCTAAATATAATACATCGGGCTTTGCTGGGCGCGAGTCTCTCTTTCCTCGCACAAGTCTTGGAGTGTATAGCGACCCAATACTTCAATTGCAGCAGTGTTAGCTTGCTCCCAAACTTCATAAACCAGAGTCTTTTCTAGAGTCGGAGAGTCAGATGTATCTTTCTCTTTCCGCTCACCTTCGACTAAAGTCACAATTTCTAGCAGTGTAATCTGCCAAGGTTCACGAGCTAAAACAAAACCTCCTTTAGAGCCGCGTTGACTCTGCACCACACCAGAACGCCGGAGGTTGGTCAAAATTTGTTCCAAATAGCGTTCAGGTATAGGTTGTTTGGTAGTGATCTCACTCATGGTTAGAGGAAGTTTTTTTCCGTGGTGGCTTGCCAGTTCTAAGAGCGCCAGCAGTGCATATTCCACTTTGGAAGACAGATCCAAGAGAGCGTAGTTTTGGCTATTCAAGACTGTACTCAACATACTACGGTGAATTGGGGGACTTATCGCAGTTTATCCGAAATTAATTTTTTCAAAGTGTGGAATGTGATAACATCCCACTTACTACCCACAAAAACACTATATTCTATCGACTTACCGTAGATTATTATCTTACATAATTCCCATAAATGACTCGATCTTTTTGTAGGAATTATTCTGAGTTTCTGTTTTCAGAGCCTCACTTACCAACGAAAATCTCAACAGAGTATGCTACTAACTGATTTGCGAACCATTTTTGAGCGTGACCCAGCAGCGCGTAACTGGCTAGAAGTATTGTTCTGTTACCCTGGACTTCAAGCCCTAGTGTTTCATCGATTGGCACACTGGCTGTATAAAATTGGAATTCCCTTCATACCTCGGTTTATCTCTCATATTAGTCGGTTTTTAACTGGCATTGAAATCCATCCTGGGGCATTAATTGGACAGGGAGTGTTTATTGACCACGGTATGGGAGTTGTGATTGGTGAAACTGCGATCGTGGGCGACTATGCCCTGATTTATCAAGGTGTGACTTTAGGTGGTACAGGCAAACAAACCGGCAAACGCCATCCAACTTTAGGCTCTCATGTGGTTGTGGGAGCGGGTGCAAAGGTATTGGGAAATATTCTAATTGGCGATCGCGTCCGTATTGGAGCCGGTTCTGTGGTGCTGCGAGATGTACCAAGTAACACAACAGTAGTCGGGATTCCAGGGCGCGTAACTCGTCAGAACAACTTGTCTACCAATGTTTTGGATCATGATAAAGTCCGCGATGTAGAAGCTGAAGTTATCCGCGCTTTATTTGAACGTGTCAAAGCTCTAGAGAAACAGTTCGAGGAGTTGCAAGATGAATCAAATTTGTCCCCAAATGAGCTTGGCGATGAACAAACATACAACCCTAAGAACAATAAGTCTGATGGGATGATTGAAGATTTTCTTGATGGTGCAGGAATTTAGGGAATGGAGGGGAGAGGTGACAGCCTGGATTTCTCACAAGTGAGAAATCAAGGAGTGTGGGAGGATGGGGAAGAAATCTGGCACCCCACACTCCCCACACTCCCCTGCCTACAGTATCGTGAGAAATCCGGGACAGGTGATAGGGAATTATCCCTACCCTGTAACCTGTACCCTATTCCCTTTTTTAAAATACCCATAGGTTCTTATAACCTGATATAAATGTAATACTACGGTTAATTTATCGGAGAATAGTGTTATATTTATGGTATCTTTATATGCAAGTTTAACTAGCTTAAACAGTAATAATACGAAAGAAATTTTTGCCCGGAGGTCATTTTTACCAGAGCATCCAAACGGACTTTGGAAGATTGAAACGGGTTTTGTCAGGACTTTTACCTATTTGGAAGATGGTACAACCGTCGCTCTGGGATTGTGGGGCCCTGGAGATATTGTTGGTAAGTCTTTGTCAAAATTAGAACCTTATCAGATGGAATGCCTAACTAAAGTAGAGGCGACAGTCTTACCTGTAGAGGAGTGGACTCAACTAACAGAAACTTTACTTGCCCATATCCAACAGGCTCAAGAATTAATGGTTATTCGTAGCCATAAAAAAGTTGATACCATGCTAATCAAGCTACTGGCATGGTTATCTAAAAAGTTTGGTTCGGAAGTTGAGAAGGGACGTTTAATAGATATGCGTCTGACTCACGAAGACTTGGCAGAAATGCTAGGTTCAACTCGTGTGACTATCACTCGTATTCTTGGCCAGTTTGAGCATGAGGGCTTGATTGATCGTCTTTCCCTGCATCGAATTGTGGTGCGAGAAGAAGAGATTTGGTACTACGAAATTTAGATTATTTCAACAAAACCAGCTATCGCTATCTGCATTCGGCTTGCCCACAATTCTAAGATTCAGGGATTCCAGATAAGCCAAACCGTTAGAGATTTGTGGTACTGTTCCCCGTAGTTCAATATCAAAGCACCCTTGTTCGTCTGTATTTGGTTGTAGCATAGCCTTAGTAATATTAACTACCAAGCCGTAAGCAGAAATTAACTGTGAAATCACAGGCGCTTGCAGATAGCATTTGGGAATATATATCCGCAGGCGAATCTGAGTGACTTGGCTTTTGTTAGAGACTGAAGAAACCAGTGATAAGCTGGTTTGGGAATTGGTTTGACGTTTATTTAATGCTGTCATTGGATAGTGACGATTTTATTACTTAGCGTAGGCGTAGCCCGTCGTAGACATCGCTATAAATGCTAGATAAATCCAGCCAAATCGGTAGCCCCAGTTTTTCTAAATAACTCAGGCTAGAGTAAAGTTGTTTGCTTCTCCCCCACAAATCCAAGTCAAACCAGCCGTCATCTTCTGTATCGGGTTGAAGTGTAGCACTGGTAATATTTAGAGCCTGTCAAGAAACAACTTTTACATGTTGAAGTATAGATGTTATGCTAAAACTATGAAAAAAGCTAACAGGAACGAGTAGGTAAATACTA
>NZ_JBALEQ010000138.1:0-13356 GCF_036917775.1 Nostoc sp. | reverse complement strand
AACATCGGAGACTTTTATTTATATTGCCATGATCCGTATCATGGTGAGGCGTTTGGCATAATTTCTGACCTCTAGAAACTTTTCAAACAACCTCTAAGACCTATATTAGAGTCAAAGGGTCATGTGTTACCTAGATACAATGGAGATGAGTCTTTTGAACTACCTATTCCAGCTACATTTGTAGTTGATCGAGACGGAAAAATCGTTTATGCTTTTGTTGATGCAGATTATACTAAACGGTTAGACCCAATTGAAATAGTGAGTATTCTAAGAAATATTCCTATAGTTAGCAAAAGCTAGTACAGCTTGGCATAATTCGGATACTACAAGCCTTTCATTAATTTGTAATGGGTGTTTTATTTACGCCGTACTGTAGTATATAAATTTTAAATTAAACTATTTTTCCAATTTTTAGATAATATTCAGCTTTGTATCAGACTCATGTCAGAATAATCTGTCACTCTAATAATTAAAATAAATCAGGCAGTCTTAAGGAAATATTTCCTTATAAAATATCTGTCTGATTCGATAAGTTTCACTTAAAATTATCATAAAAGAGTTGTCAAAGATATGCAAAATACTAATCTACAAAAAGCGACATTTGGAGCAGGCTGTTTCTGGGGAGTTGAAGCAGCATTTCATCAAGTAAAGGGAGTAACTTCTACAGCAGTTGGTTACAGTGGGGGACACTTTGATAATCCAACCTACGAAGATGTCTGTAGAGGCAAAACTGGACACGCTGAGGTAGTGGAAGTGGAATACAATCCAACAATAGTATCTTATAATGAACTGCTAAATGTGTTTTGGAATAAGCACAATCCCACAACATCAAACCATCAGGAGCTAGATGTTGGTTATCAATATCGGTCAGTGATATTTTTCCACACTCCAGAGCAGGAATTATTAGCAAGAGCCTCCAAGGAGCAGCTTGAAAATAGTTCTCGTTATCACAAAAATCCAATTGTGACGGAGATTGTAGCTGCATCACAATTCTATAGAGCAGAAGAGTATCATCAGCAATATCTGGAGAAGCATGGACGAGCATCTTACAGGATAGGCTAATCTTTCACTGGTTCAAGGGGATGTTAAGAGTCGAATGCTGTAAATCCCCTTACTTGCTATACATATCAGGGAACTTTACTTGAAGTTTAGCCAGCTTCGGCAAGTCATTCATTACCACATAGCGATCGCTCGGATGATGCACTATATAATTCTGATGGTATGCCGCAGCCTGATAAAAACCTTTCAAAGGATCTAATTCCGTCACAATCGGCTTGTCGAAGATTTGCGATTTGTTGAGTTGAGCGATATATTCTTGTGCAGCTTGTTTCTGCTCATCGTTAGCAAAAAAGATCGCCGAACGATATTGCTTACCTGAGTCTGGGCCTTGTCGATTTAACTCTGTTGGGTTATGCGCTACCAAAAAGTAGACCTTCAGAAGCTGGTTATATGATATTTTTGATGGATCGTAAGTGATTTTTACGGATTCAGCATGATTAGTTAATCCAGCACTGACAAGTGTGTAGTCTGCGGTTCTTGCATCGCCTCCAGAAAAGCCAGAAACGACATCAGAAACACCTAATAGATGCTCAAAAACTGCTTCCATTCCCCAGTAGCACCCACCAGCGAAAACCGCTACTTGCTTTCCCTGCGGTGCAACAGTAGAAATATCAGTGGCGGGAGCAGAAAGCATCACACGAGATGCACCGTATAGGAGTACAAAAGTCAGGGAAATGATGGACAAGTTGCGTAATAACTGACGGGAGAGAGTAAAGTTATGAATTGACATGAGATTGTGAACTCCTTTATTTAATAGACGAAGAACCGAATTTATCAAAACAGAATTCAGATGTTTCTAAAATTGCTTGCTCGATGCGAGTTGGATAGTATTCTAGCAGTTCACAAATTTGCTCAAATAGTTCTGAACCTTGGTCATCGATAAGTAACGGCATGGTAAGGTTTTAGGTTGATTGCTTAGTGCTTGAATAATATCTGTGTCTTCCTGAATTGATAGCTGAGACGAATGTAAATTAATCCAGCGAAAGCGAGAATCTTATTTTTGTTGAATCCTCAATTTATTGCTCTCCTTAAGGCATAGAAAAACTTACTTGATTATTAGAGGAATTTATTAGATATCTAACACCAATTTTGCAGTTCCAGGTTGAGAAATACAAATTAACACCGAACCCTTATCAGTTGTTGCAGTTGGTTGTTCTTGGTAAGCAACTATACCTTCGCGGATTTTACAGATACAAGTACCACAAACACCTACACGACAACTAAAAGGTGGATTAATATCATTGGCTTCGGCAAATTCTAGGATAGTCCCATCATTAGGTTGCCATATCAAAATTTTGCCAGATTTGGCAAAGACAATTTCTGCAAATCTCTTATCTCCAGTTGCGATCGCAGTTTGTTTATCAGACTGACTTTTCATCGGTTTACCGAAAGATTCAAAGAATACTCTACTGTCAGGTACTCCCGATTCCTTCAACCCTTGCATTATGGACTGCATAAAAGATGGAGAACCGCACAAAAAATACTCCGCTTCTTGTCGTACTAACTCTTGAATAAGAGTAGCATCAACATAACCAACACTGTGGTATTTACCTCTATCTTCAGGTGTAGGACGACTATAGCAAAAATGCATATTCAGATTATGATTTTGCCCTGCAATTTTCCTCACTTCATCCCGAAAAGCATGAAATTTTCCGTCTCTAGCACCATGTAAAAACCAAATAGGACGAATAGGATTAAGAAGACTACAAGCTTTCGCCATACTAATCATCGGTGTAATTCCCACACCATTGCTAATCAACACTATGGGGATAGATTTCTGCACATCTAAAACAAATTTACCGTTTGGTGGTTTTGCTAGAATTACTGAACCTTTTTGAATACGATCGTGCATAAAATTAGATGCTATACCGGGCATAACATCTAATCCGTTCGGTGCAGCTTCCCGCTTAATTGAGAGGCGATAGTATTCACATTTTTCAGGATAATCTGAAAGTGAGTAAGTACGAATTACAGGCTTATCCTGTCCAGGTATATCAAGTTTGATGGTTAAAAATTGCCCTGGTTGAAAGTTAGGAATTTCCCCTTTATCTTCAGGTTGTAAATAGAAAGAAGTAATTTCTTCGCTCTCTTTCACCTTACGAACAATAACAAAATTTCGCCAATCTTGCCAAACATGACTATCTGATGATTTGAGGTCTGGAGTAGATTTATTTCCACTTGCTTTGTTTGTATAAACTAAACCAAATATTGCACCACTAGCTGTTCCAAACAGTGAGGAATAGACACCAAATTGATAGGCAGATTTAGCTTTGGCATTGGTTACTCCAATTACAACAGCAGCAGATAAGGTAATTACCGAACCAACTGTAGCTGCTGCGGCTATACTTCTGACTAATGGATTCTTAATTCTTCCCAGACTTTCTAGCATCGTTGTTTCCTGTCTAATACTTTTAGTGATGTTGGGCTATACCTGCGAAGATGCAGTAGTAGGTGGAGGAATAATTTCAAGACCATACCTCGGAGCCGCAGCCAGAAACGCGACTAAAGAAACAACGTCTTGTGGTTGACCCAAGCGACCAAGCGGAATATTTTTTAGCAATTTGTTGGTTAATATTTACTAACTCAAACTAGCAGCGCCAAAAGTAGCATTAAACTTGCGACACCAGATAGCGATGGATTTGTAGTCTGCTAAATTGATGTTTTGAGGAATGGAATATGTTTGAGCGCCACTATATTTTTGTAACGGAGCTAGGATAAAATAATCTCCGTTTTTTAAAGGATATGATGGTGGCTTAGTTGAATTAATCACCTTATCTGAACGATGTAAAATTACTACTAAATCTGGCCCTGATTCAGAAGTCTTAAATGACTCATCAAGCTCCAAAAATGATTTGCCGTCTTTAGTGGTAATACTAACTTTCCCTTGAGTTTTTTGTTCTCCAGAAACAAATGTGCCTAACTTCATAGCAGTTGAATTTGGAGATCGTGCTGACTTGGCTAACGGTTTCGCCTGAGTTGAAGACACGGGAACAGAGGCATTCACAGCTATAGGACTTTGATTAGCCTGGTTCTTTGATACTTCGGGGACGCAGCCAACCATGACAAGAGAAGACAAGCCCAGTATTAATAAATGTCTTAATTTCATGATTTCAATTCCTCATCCTCAATGCCTCAATCAGCAATATAGCTCTTGGCTTGAACTTTAAACTGATTATTGCTTAAATAATTCATCTAAGAATTATGAATAGATAAGGATTGATATCTAAAAAACTGATATTTTCCTTAGAAACTTCTTACAGATTTCTCAGCAAAATTTAAATTTTTAGGTTACTGATGATTAAGTGTAAAAAAAGATACGGTAGGTTGTCAATGAATAGCCTGATGTTTGCTTGCTATTTGTTGTATAAATTTACATTTATTTAAGTAAAATTTCATACTTTTTCTGCATAAATAGCACATTTATCTAGTAAAATTTCCACATCAAAATTATTAGGATATCCAGAGTTAACACCTGGAAAATCCAATATTTAATATTTGATTTTTTAACTTATTTTGCTAAACCATGCAACAAGCATCCATGAGCAAAGCCGATGATGAAGAAATGTTGTTGCAACAGCCTTGGCAGGGGGAACGGCAGATAATAGCACGTTTGTCCTCTTTGAACTATCGCACTGGTGAGATAGGTAGCTATTTACATAACATTGCCGTGGAGTCAGCGAACTGATTGCAGTTGATTGGACGGTTGTTACCTTTTGCCAAGAAGGGTTTGAAACTATTCTAGCGAGTAGTCTGGAAATGTCCGAAGATCCACCTTGTGTTTATGCACTGCATGGTAGATTGATTGCTACAGTTATGCAAATTGGGCGCACATTAGCTGTTGAGGATGCTGTGGCTAATCCAGAATATGGTAAACCTGCGCCAGGTTATCGAGCATATTTAGGTATACCCTTGCAAACTACCGAAGGTCAAGTCTTCGGTACTGTTTGCTCTTTTCATCGGCAAGCAAGGGAATTTACCAAAGAAGAAATCCAAATTGTGGAATTGTTCGCCGAACGTGCTGCTACTGCGATCGACCATTACCATCTTTACCAGCAGCAGTGCCAATTTAATCATATCCTGGAGACTGAGGTAGAAAAACGCACCGCAGAACTACAAGCAGCCCAAGCCAAGCTTTTAGAACAGGAACGGCTGGCAGCTATTGGTGAATTTGCGGCGATGATTGTGCATGAAATTCGCAATCCACTAACAACAATGATTATGGGATTGAAGTATTTTAAAAAAACTGTTTTGACTGAAGCGGCTCTTGAGCAATTATCGCTGGCACTTAGTGAGGCTAGTCGGCTAGAAAATCTGCTGAGTGAAATTTTGCTTTATGCCAAACCCCAGGTATTGCAACTGTGTGAATTGGATGTGAATGAATTTATTTGTGAATTACTGATGCCAATGTGCGAGATGCCAGAAGCGTTCTCACGGCAAATCGAATTTATTCCAGCGTTACCTACAGTCAAAATCTTAGGAGATAAAGATAAGCTAAAACAAGTGTTTATTAATATTGTTCGCAATGCTTGTGAGGCAGTCTCAGCAGGAGATGGGATTAAATGGGAAGTGGATATAGCGGTTATCAGTCTTTTGAAGTACAGTAGCAGCAGTGAGTAAACCAACCGAGTAAATTCTCTATTGCCAATCACTTTTACAACTAAGCTTTTATGCACTGTGTATAAACCTCTCTTGACTGCTGTAGCCACGTTTAGCCCTGCTGCTGACCATTCGGACAAGACAAACTCACCTTCTAGCAATGCTCCGGTTTTGCTCGTCAAGGGTGTAATTAGGATGTCTTGAGAAACATGTGGCGCACTTACAACAACAGCAGGTCTAACTTTTGAACTGGACAAATCTGAAAAGGGATACTGAACCAAAATGATGTCATTTTTAGAGTAGTTGGGCATAGACATCATCCTCAGTGTTATCCCAAACTGATGAAAGTGATGTTTGACTGGTTTGAAGCCAAAATTCAGTTTCATCATCAGGAAGCAGCGTCACTAACACTCTTGTCCCTTCCGGTAATTCCTCTGACTCCAGCAATTCGATTTTTCCTTCCCTAACTGTAGCCCAAAGCGTTTTTAGCATATCTGTTTTTTGAATAGTCATGCTTTAATTTTATGCTTCGATAGTTGATGAGGAGCGATCGTCTTACAGAAAACCTCAAAAACTAAGCGATCGCCTTGCAGAAAACCTCAAAAATAATGCGATCGCCTTTATGGAAGATGAGCGATCGCTTTATTTAGGCATTCAATTCTCAATTTTGCGAAGTTGCCAATAATATCTTGCTATTGAAACAAGTTATATACGGCACTAATTTTTTCACCAGATAACTCTTGAGGTTGTTTTTCATGTCCATCTCTGATATAGAGCTTATTTTCATACCATACAGGTTCTTTTCCTGCTTGTATTTCAATCATCAATACTGTGTGATCATGATATGTAATAGGTGTTAATCCTGTGTTAACGCTGGTTTTTAGCGATTCTGGTAATTTAGAATCCCTAATTTTTCGACTAATATTTAGTATATATTGATCGATTGTTATACTTTGAATTTTAGCCTCTCTTTCTATTCCAACAATACCGAATGGGAAAAATTTAGGTGCAGATATTTGATCAAGTGCCTCAATAAGTTCAGTATCTTTGTCTTTATCAGATATTCCCAAAAATATGTATCCTCTTTTTCCTTTGCCTAAATTTGCTATTGCCGCAATATTTTGACAAATTTTTTCAAAGCAATTGTTATCGAAACTCCGATTAGAACGGTTTAATGACAATAATCCTTGTTTAAAATCATAATTTGGAGCTTCTGTTTTAGAGCGTCTCAAATAGTTCTCCAAATCTATTGCATAAGAACCACTACTACGAGTTGTTGATGTTGATAATTTAAAATAATTTTGAATTAGTCCTTTCGTAAGACCAATATTTTTTGTTCGTTTATCTGCTGTAATACTAGAACTTACTTCTATTTTTGCCATAAGTCCCATTACCGCCTTGAAAATTGCCTGATAATCAAAAGGTTCTTTAGATTCTTGTATAATTAGATCATAAAAAGCCATAAATAATGTATAAAATGGCTCTTTAACTGGATTGCTAACTCCTCCATCACGACTAAGAATCTTTCTGAGGAAGTTTTTATCATTTCCTGAGTCTATTAATGAAACTGAATTAACAGCATTTTTTATCTGTGATAGTATGGCTTTAATATCTTCTTTAAGGCTTTCTGTTCCATATCGTGTAACTGCTAATTCTATTTCATCTGATTTATCTACGTCTCCCTTGCCATAATAATTATCAAAGTTTTCTTTTCTTGTTGGAAAAGGTTTTCCTAAAGCTATAGAAAGTATTATGTCTGCTAACAATTGTTCATCTGCACTCTCGCGCAAATCAGAGTTACTTATAATACCTTGACGACACCAGAATGTATCTTCTGCAAGAACTCCATATCCTAAATTTATAGATTTAGAATCAATACTAATCTCAGGCATTTCTGAAAGAGGAACAATTTCTTTTGATACATCACCTCGAATTTCACAAGCTAATAATCTAACTAATTCTGCAAAATTGCTGGTAACTCCAGCCGATCTAACTTCTTGAGGGGACAAATGTTTTCCGTTGGAATTAATTCTATTAAATACATCTTCAATCTCTTTGTTACTATTAGCCTCATAGATAGTAACGGCTAATGAATATTCTAAAAAATCTATACATTTTTGAGCATTCAATAAATTTTCTATGCTTGTTTCTATTCGTTTAAATATTCCTTGATTACTTAGTTCATTAGCTAATGGATGCTTTGTTACATCAAAAAACTTACCATCAATTGAAAATTGGTTTTCGATAAAGCAAAAAATGGCATTTAATCGTTGCATTCCATCAATGATTTCATACATATCTTTTCCATCTTTTTTAAACTTGCCAAATAAAATTAGTGGAATAGGATATTTTAAAAGGATGCTTTCTATTAAAGATGCTTTTTCTATTTTCGCCCATACAAGTTTACTTGGTATCTACGATTTACAATAAGATTATTTTCTCTATAAAGACGATATAATTCCAATATGCTTATACCTTTAGGTGTAATACTCATACTGCTTTCTTAATTATTTTTATTAGTGTGCAATCCATTTAAACTTAAAGGTGGGCTATTTGCCCACCCTAATGATTTACGCTGATTCCACTCCTTTGAACTAGTCTATCCCTTCAATCCGGTCTTCAACTTCTTGGTACAACTCGCGCAGACGATCTAAATTCTCGTCGCTAGTCTCCCAATAACCGCGTCCATTCACTTCCAACAAAGTTGATACAATCTTGCGGAAAGAATGGGGATTAAGGTTCAACAACCGTTTCTGCATTTCTTCATCTTTGATGAAGGTTTCGTTAGTATCCTCATAAATCCAGTTATCCACAGCGCCGGCTGTCGCACTCCAACCTGTTGTATTCACCAACCGCTTGGAGAGTTCGCGCACACCTTCGTAACCGTGAGACAACATCCCCTCGTACCATTTGGGATTTAATAATTTGGTACGCGCATCCAAGCGCACGGTTTCTGATAATGTCCGCACTTGGGCGTTAGCTGTGGTTGTATCTGCAATATAAGATGCTGGTTTTTTACCATCACCCCGCAGACTTGCCACCAACTTAGTGGGATCTGAGTCGAAGTAGTGGGAAACGTCCGTTAAGCTAATCTCGGAAGAATCCAAATTTTGGAAAGTTGCATCAGCAGTTTTCAATGTACTTTCAAAAATCTGCCGGGATTCATCCATGATTCCAGGGTTATCGGAATTGAAGGAGAATGATTTCCGGTTGAGATACATTTCCTGCAACTCGGCTTCGCTGTCCCAAGTGCTGTTTTCTACCGCCAAGTTGATATTTGACGAGTAGGAACCAGAAGCGTTGGAGAAAACGCGAGTCGCTGCTTGACGCAGATTAATCCCCATGTCCTCGGCTTGCTGCAAAGCGTGTTTGCGAACAAAGTTCATTTCTAAGGGTTCATCTGCCTCAGCTGCCATTTTCACCCCTTGGTCTAGGAGGTTCATTTGGTTGATGAACAAGTCGCGGAATACACCAGAACAGTTGATTACTACATCAATTCTGGGTCGTCCCAACTCTTCTAGAGATATCAATTCCAACTTGTTCACCCGTCCCAAGGCATCGGGAACTGGACGCACACCCACCATCCACATAATTTGTGCTAGGGATTCACCGTAAGTTTTGATGTTATCGGTTCCCCAGAGGACGCAGGCGATGGTTTCTGGCCATTTTCCTTCATTTTCCGCCTTGTTACGGATCAAAAGCCTATCTACAACGATTTTGGCTGATTGGACTGCTGCTGTTGTGGGGATGGATTGCGGATCGAGTGCGTGGATATTTTTACCTGTGGGTAATACATCCGGGTTGCGGATGGGATCGCCACCAGGGCCAGGTAGGATGTATTCACCTTCCAAGCCTCTGAGTAATGCCCCTAGTTCGTTGTCGGCACAAACTTGTTCTAGGCAGAATTCCAAATACTCAAATAGGGGTTTTAGGGCGGCGTTATCAACTTTGGGATAACCTGCTTTATGCAATGATTCTACCCAAGGTTCTTTTTTACCCATGTTGAAGAAATTCAACCGGGAAACTAAAGAAACTCGTCCTTCCGCGTCGATTTGCTCTTGGACAAGGGCGGTAACTGCTGCACGGGTTGCCAAGGTGATATCTTGCAATAACTGGACATCTTCTAAAATGCCTCTGTCGTTATTTTGGTAAATATCGTCAATGTTACGCCCAATGCTATTGGCGATAATTCCCGGCAAGCCTTGAATTCCTTCTTCTTGACGATCTAGACTAGCAATGTTTACAAGAGTTGCGATCGCTTCTTCTGCACTTGGAGGTTTACCAATGACGTGCAAACCACAAGGCAACAACCGCGACTCAATTTCCATCAACTTGCGATAGACGTTGCCAACAATATTATCTCGCTCATCGGCACTCATGTCTCTGGCATCGGTTTCTGGCAGGTGAATATCCTTATCCAGATTCACGATCCGGCATTTATCCATGATGCTGTTGACAATGGAAACGCCGCGTCCACTATCTTTCAAGGTTTGGTAGGAAGCAATTAATTCGCTGAGTTCCTTCAAACCTTTATACAAACCAGCATTTTCTGCTGGAGGTGTCAAGTAAGAAATTGTTTCGGCATAACTCCGACGTTTGGCAATTGTCGCTTCACTCGGATTATTGGCTGCGTAGTAATACAAGTTGGGAATTGAGCCAATTAAGTTATCTGGGTAACAATCACCAGACATCCCCATCTGTTTACCTGGCATGAATTCCAAGGAACCGTGTGTACCAAAGTGCAGTACAGCATCAGCTTTCCAAACTTGCTCTAGGTAAGTGTAGTAAGCAGCAAAACCGTGGTGAGGACTAGCTGAACGGGAGAACAACAGCCGCATCGGGTCGCCTTCGTAACCAAATGTGGGTTGGACACCGATGAAAACGTTACCAAATTGCTTACCATAAATCAGCAGATTTTGCCCATCGCTATTGAGATGTCCCGGAGGTGGGCCCCAGTTTTCCTCTAGACGTTGAGAGTAGGGGGTAAGTGCCTCATACTCAGGAACCGACATTTTGTAAGCAATGTTGAGTTCAGGGCTGTTATACTGCGCTTGAGCGTCATGGATGACTTCTTGCATCAACGCTTCGGCGGATTCTGGCAAATCTGGTAAGTCGTAGCCGTTATTTTTTAGGGCTTTCATCACCTCGTAAATTGAGCCGAATACATCCAAGTAAGCGGCGGTTCCCACGTTGCCTTTATCTGGCGGGAAACTGAAAACGGTGATGGCGACTTTTTTCTCAAGCTTCGGCTTGCGGCGGAGGTTAGCCCATTTTAAAGCGCGTTCGGCTACCGCTTCAACGCGATCGCGCAGTGCGATCGCTTTCCCTGTAGTTCCATCTCTACCCGATAAGATAATCGGCTCAATTGCTCCATCCAATTCTGGAATTGCAATTTGCAAAGCTACTTGAATTGGATGTAACCCTAAATCGCTATCCATCCACTCTTCTGTGGTTTGGAATACTAAGGGTAAGGCCACCATGTAAGGACGATTTAAGCGTTTGAGTGATTCAATTGCCTTGGGATGGTCTTGTCTAGCTGGGCCACCTACTAAAGCAAAACCAGTCAGCGATATCACTGCATCTACCAACTGTGTATTAGTAGTGGGTTCGTAGAAGTAGGCATCCACAGGCTTGGAGAAATCCAAACCACCAGCAAACACAGGTAGTACCCGTGCGCCTAGTGCTTCCAATTCCTGCACCATCGCCACATAATGGGCATCATCCCCTGTAACTAGGTGAGTGCGTTGCAATACTAACCCGACACAAGGAGCTAGAGGATCTTTTAGATCGCTAGAAATATCCTTACGAGCCGTATACCAATTGAGGTACTCTCTGACATCTTCAAACATACTGGGAGCCAAAGGATGCCAAATCCCTAAGTCGGGATAAACCACCGGCTGTTCATAAGTAGAAGGTGCAAAATTTTGTTTGTCTAAACCTTTAAATACATATTTATCAGCTAGCATCAGCAAGAAGTTTTCCAGATTTTCTGGAGAACCACCTAGCCAATACTGAAAACTGAGCATGAAATTTCGGGCATCCTGTGCCTTATCCATAGGTAAAAACTTCAGCACTTGCGGTAGGGTTCGCAAAAGCTTCAGCATCCCATCTTGGAATCCCGCACCGGATTTTTCTTTGCGTTTCCGCATGAATTGCGCGATCGCACTCTTCGACTGACCCAACTGTGCCAGAGAAAAGCTGCCCATTTTACTCAGGCGCATTACCTCTGGCATAGAGGGAAAGACAACGGAAACATCGAGATGATCGCGGTGTGGTTCTACTGCTGCTACAACTTTCTGTGCTAAGTCTTCGATGAAAATGAGGGAAGCGATGAAGATATTCGCACTCTCAATTTCTCGTTTAAACTCCTCGTAGTTCTCTGGGTCGCGGAGTTCCTCAATCAAGTACCCGCTGATTTCAATCGCCAAGTTGGGATTGTTCGCGTTAATCGTGCGAACTGCTTGCGACAAAGCACTCTGGTACTGGGACTCAAGCACGACATAGACCACCTTGATTAAACTACGTCCGCGTAAGTTATCAGGCGCAATGTGTCTAATGGTGGACTTGACGTGTGTGAACATGCTTCTTCGGCTCCTTTGATGCGTGTTCTCTCTGTAAGTTCCTAGCGGCATCATCAGCCACAGGTAACTTGTGATCTTTAGGCAATATCTGTTTTTTATCAGAAAACGCTTGCCCAGTAGGCATTTTATCCCTTATATGACACAAATCGATATAAAAAACGAAATATTTCTTTGTAATTGTTGACTTTACATAAAAGTACTGACTCACTTATTTGTAAACTTTTTGTAATATATTTTTATAGTTAAATAGCTATTTATCTATATTATTGCAGCTACAAAACAAAACCCGCACAAGCGGGTTGTAAAATTTTGATATTTGGCGAAATGCTTAGGTGTAGAGGATTGTAGGCATCGCCTAATTACTATAATTTCTTAATTAAAAATTTAGAGTAAGCAGAAAGTAACTCGGATCTATAAATATCTGAATTATTCTTCAACCTTCCCGCACCATCCAAACCAACATTCCCAAAAGTATTTCCACTGGCGGAACGGTATAATCATTCAAATCAATACTCAATGTTTGCCCTTCTAATTTCAAAAATCGCCAAGCCGTACCGCTGCTGACGCTACCATAAATTGTCTTAATCGGTATATTATTGATTTCATTAAACTTTTGCGCGGCAATCATTTCTGCTGCACATTGTCCTAAACCAGGTTTTAAATCACCTTTTTTCGCTTCAATAATTACGATCGCAGGAGCTTCAATAAATATTTGTTCGGGTGAGCGGCTAATTAAAAAATCACATACTCCACTTAAGCCTAGCTCCGATGCAACGGTAAAATCTTCACCCGAAAAAAAGCTGACTTTGCGTTCAAGAATTTTCCGAACTTCTACGAGTATTGGACTAATAATTAACTCTGAACGAGCTTTTTGTGAACCAGTTGCTGTTGCTAGTGGTAGTCCTTCGCTTAGTGCTTCTTTGACGTAAAAACTAGGTTCTATGGACTGTGTTTCTGGTAAAAACCGTCCATTTTCAACTGTAGTTAAGTTAAAGTCGCGTTTGACTTTCGAGAGTGAGAAGTCACTATACAGCACTTCCGTCTGTTGTAAGGTACACTAGATTAAAATATAAATACTTTTAAATGAAGTCATACTCTGTAGATCTTCGAGAAAAAATAG
>NZ_JBALEQ010000137.1:0-2597 GCF_036917775.1 Nostoc sp. | reverse complement strand
TAGCAGCACCTGTATTGTTCACAGCCTTCAAGGAATTTCAAGAATCTCAGCAAATCACAGCATTTTTCTCTCACCAGAGACATAAAAGAGCGCTAGCTGAGGATGCGATCGCCGCTCTCGAATTTCAGATGAAGATCAATGTATATGGATTGATCTACATGGCTCAGGCGTTTGCCCCAGTACTCAAAGCCAATGGAGGTGGTGTTTTTGCCCAAATCAATTCTGTTGCTTCGCTCAAGGGTTTCCCCGACTCTGCCACTTACTGTGCCTCAAAAGCTGCGGCCTATTCAATCACCCAGGCATTACGAGAACTATTGAGTGAGCAGGGTACGCTAGTGCTAAGTGTTCACCCTGGCCCGATTGCCACGGATATGGGCGATGCGGCAGGAATGAGTGAGGTTGCACAGCCACCAACACTTGTGGCAGACGGGATAATAAAAGCTCTCAAAGCTGGGGATTTTCATGTCTTTCCTGACTCGATAGCTAAACAAATGGGCGATGCTTATAAAAGCTTTGCCCAAAATGTCATTGAGGTGTCATCAAGTTAACTACAGGGCAGGGTAATGCTCTAGACAAGGAAACCTGGGTATTAAACGGCAAGCCCAAACTCTTCTCGATTGTACAGATTCACTACTCCTCCTAATCCACCAACACCCCATCTACAATCGCAATCCCCCACTGCGGAAACTTCACCAATAACTTCTTGATCACAATCTGCAAAGCCGGATCATCATTCCAACACTCCTGCAAAAAGTCAAACCCCGGATTCTGCCCCGAATTCGTCACAACGCAAGAGTTTCTGCATACGCTCCGGTCGAATCTGCGACCTCGCTACAATTGCCTCATACGACCATTTTTCAGGATTTGGCACGGGCGGCGCGGAACTTTCACCCTCATGAACTACTTTGATCTCTACATCCGAAACTGAATTTTCAGCCATTGAGTCAGCAGAGAAGCAATCGCACCTGGTCAGATATCCCTATTCTGTCACTCTCGGAAAACAATAATCGAAGCAAGATTATGAAACTTTGATTGAGCCAAGCTTTGAACCTTTATTTTCTAACAGTAACTAAAATTTATAGCCAAAACTCAGAAATTAAAGCCTTGAAAGGCTTTCAGCTATTGGGTTCTCCCAAACTGACAAAACAGGGATATATGCCATATCTCTGCATACCGGACAACACAGTCAGTCACAGCCCAAATACCTAAGTCACTTGAAGTTCTTGTCCAAGCTACTTCTTGGCGGGAGCAATGCTCAAAGCAAAATTGAATTAATCGCCAATAAATCTTCTGTGAATTTGCAACCATCATTAACTTGTGCTGTTGTTGATAAAAGCTAAGAAAAACTCACAATAACATTACACAGCTACCTCAATAGCAAGATTTACTATGGGAAAACTAGACACAAGGTAGACAATTACAAGTTTTGTTGATGAAAGTAACTTTCTTAAGTTTAATCGGTGCAATCTACATATCTGCTATTTGCAACAGTAGTGTTCAGGCACAAATCACACCCGATGGCACTCTCAACACTACTGTATCTGGAAGTAGTAATTATACCATCACAAATGGCTCTCGTGTTGGCAATAATTTATTTCATAGCTTCAGCCAATTTTCCATTCCTACCAATGGTTCTGCATCATTTGACAATGCTACCGATATTCAAAATATTTTTAGTCGTGTGACTGGCGGTAATGTTTCCAACATTAATGGTTCTATCAGCGCTAATGGTAATGCCAATTTATTTTTACTCAACCCCGCAGGCATTATTTTTGGTGCCAATGCCAGTTTAAATATTGGTGGTTCATTTGTCGGCACAACTGCTAATAGCATCAAATTTGCTGATGGATTTGAGTTTAGTGCAGTTAATCCCCAAAATCCGCCATTATTAACTGTCAGTGTACCTATAGGATTGCAAATGGGAAGTAATCCAGGTGCGATTGCATTTAATGGTTCTGGTTATGGTTTTGAGCGATTGAGTAATTCCGTTCTGCGTGCGACTAGTGAATCTAACTTACAAGTAAAGCCAGGAAAAACTCTGACTTTATTAGGTAGCAATATTTCGATGGTGGGTAGTCGAATTTCCACTAGTTCTGGAAATATCGAACTTGCAAGTGTCAAAGAAGGTGCGATCGACTTGCAGTCCACATCAGAAGGATGGCAACTTGGTTATGAAAAGGTATCAAAATTTGGAGATATAAAATTAGACCAAGCAATTATTGATGCTTTAGCTCCTGGTGGTGGTTCGATTCGCTTACAAGGAGGAAATATATCCTTACATAATGGCTCCAAGGTGATTATTCAAAACCTTGGACTCAAACCATCTGGTGGTATTAGTATTAATGCAGTTGAATCCCTAGAAGTAAGCGGTCTACATCCAAACCTGAATGAGTATAGTGATATTCATACCGAAAGCCTAGTTGGTTTAACTGGGGATATTAATATTTCAACCCAACGCTTGAAATTATCAGGATGACAAGGCATTTCCAGTAGGGCGATAAATACTGGAGTTTAGACTAAGCCATGCAAAATGACCCAGCAGGGCTGAGTTAATCAGAGACTTAGCAAAAGTATGAATAATCTTAGGTATTAAACAG